>NZ_QXCO01000034.1:0-48779 GCF_003458115.1 Bacillus sp. ISO11
CATTCTCTTAAGAATTGTGGCATAACTCAAAGTATGTCTCGCAAAGGAAACTGTTATGACAATGCCGTTATTGAAAATTTCTTCGGTATCATGAAATCGGAATTTCTGTATCGAAAAGAATTTGAAAGTATAACACATTTCAAACAAGAATTAGCAAAGTATATAGAATACTATAATCATAAAAGAATTAAGGCAAAATTAAAGGGTATGAGCCCAGTACAATACCGGGCTCATACCCTAGAGGCTGCCTAATGAAACGACCTGTCTAACTTTCGGGGGTCACTTCAATTTAGGGGGCTTTTTTATTGTTATCAATAAAATTGAGAGGCCGTAGTTGGTTCAATGGAATACGGATTACCTTATAAATAGTCTGACTATTTTTTATAAAAAAACTATTTATTTACATTTTTTTGTTTCGTGTTATATTTTTAATGTTAACATAGTTGTATTGAAAATTCTGATTTTAAAATTAGGAAAACTTTAGAAAATGAAATACTCTTACTTGAATTGAAAATCATATAAACATAGTTTGAAAGTAAAGTATGAAAATGAATCAGATTTTCAAATTAAATTTGCCAAATCAATGGAGGTTCGTGGGGGAAATGTAACTAAGAAGAAATCTCTTATACTCCATGTTTTTTATTTGTAAATCGGTAATTCTAATAGCTCTGACGAAAAGTAAAGGAGTAAAAAAGAAGTGGATAGTTTGTTTAATAGAAGATAGGGTGTAAAAAATAAAACAACGGAGGTTTTATAATGAATAAAGGAATACTGCAGATTACAGAAATTGAAGAAATTACTATTCCGAATCTATTGAAGGATAAAATGAAGAATCTGATAGAAAATGAATTAAAAACTCATAATCCTTATACTTGTGATCAAGAAATAGCAGCATATTTTTCAAAAGAGTGGCTTAATTGTTTGATTGACTATTCAAAGAAAACTCCGAATTCAGACATGAAAAATCTACTACATATGATAAAAATAGCGAATTGTGGTGGGAGCGTACCGCCTATCCTTATTAAAAATACTCCATGTGATCCTATAGAAACACTATTACCTGGGGAAAATCGCAGAGGTTTTAATTATGGTGAAGACGAACACGATAGAATGAAAAAATATTTTTATGCAGAATGGGGCACCTGGCTTTTTGCCACACTTTTTAATTATGATGCTTTAATTCACCCATCCGAACATGCAGGGAAAAATAGATTTCATCTCATTTCACCTTTAAACAACGATGAAGTTTTGCGAAATGTCGGTGCAAGCACCGGTGGCGGGAACTTTTATCAACATAACGATGCCACAGTGTATACAGATATGAAAGACCAATCAGATATTGAAGCAAGATTGAAAACATTCAATACGAATTTAGAAATTGTATCAAATAGACTTAATAAATCCGTGGAACGAATAGTGTCTGAAATTACTTGTGGAAAATTTACTAGAGTTGATGCTCTTTTATTAAAAGGAGTGTTAAATTTAAAAACTCAAACTCATATTGGAACGCCAAAATTACTTCAAAAGCATCTTGAAGAAAATTTCTTCAGTAAAGATGACATATTGGCGATAAGTAAAATGCCTATTGCTCATATCGCAGGAATGGCTGATGGTGAAATATCGGGATTTGTAGGGGAAATAAACCAAATTATATTTTTAGATGATAATGGTGATATTATTGCAACTTGTTTAAATGGAGCAGAGAATAGATTGATTTATGTAGGAGAAAGTGAAGAAGAAAAATTGAAATTTGACATGTTTTTAGAACTCTTACGAACAACGCCTACTTATAAGGTTCCACTTACATCTGAAGATTTATTAATTATCCCAAATTCATACTATGGTAAACAAACAAATGTAACTCATGGTAGAGAAAGGTTATCTGAGGAAGAATATAAAATCCCGATTGGAAATAATAAATACGGAAGAAGAATTGTTTGCAGGCAATACGTTTCCAGCCGATTACGTGATCAGAAAGAAAGTTACTTTAAAGATTTAATTAACTAGTTTAAAGAGAGGAGGGAAGATGGGGAGGTTTGGGGTATAATAGCTCAAGCCTTCCCATATTCTTTGTATGGATTTTACTATTGAATTACTCATACTACTATTTTTAGTAGCTGTATTAGCAGGATGGATAGATACGATTGCTGGAGGCGGTGGTATGATAACTATCCCGATAATGTTATTAGTAGGTATGTCTCCTTCTGTAGCGATAGCAACTAATAAACTGCAAGGGAGTAGCGGAACTCTCATGGCAACAGTGTTTTTTATTAAGAAGAAAGAAATTAATCTTAAAGAAATGCGTTTGTCCATCTTAATGACCTTTTTTGGATCAGTTTTCGGTGGATGGCTTGTTTTACAGATACGAGCAGAATATCTAATTATGATATTACCTTTTTTACTTGTTTTTATTGGCATTTATTTTCTATTATCTCCAAATATAGCAAACGAAGATCGACCGAGAAAAATAAGTATGTTGTTGTTTGCGTTAACAGTGGCTCCGTTACTGGGATTTTATGATGGTTTCTTCGGCCCAGGAACAGGTAGTTTAATTGCTTTAGCGTTCATTCTTTTATGTGGATATAGTGCTACACGGGCGACTGCAAATGCTAAGATTTTGAACTTTACAAGTAATTTCGCTGCTTTGTTGTATTTTATTATTTTTGGCCAAATCGATTGGACAATTGGATTGATTATGATGCTTGGTCAAATAATAGGATCATATATTGGGGCAAAGATGGTGCTTACAAAAGGGACGGCATTAATACGACCAATAGTGGTTATTGTTTGCTTTGTTATGGCAATTAAGATTTTTTTACAAAATATGAACTAAATGTAATCAATATATTATTTGTATCAAAGTTAGAGTGTTTTCATGTTCCTATTGCAGTATTACGCTGTTTAAGATGTGTTCAAAATTACACAATTTGACTAGTGTAATGTATTGCGTTATGCTTTTTTATAGTATAAAAGAAAGGCTTGAAGATAATGATTCGTCGTTTGAGAAAGCTAAAAAATGTAGCAGTCGTAGTAAGCTTCTAAGTAAATAGCAATATATATAATACTTAGAAGCGAGGAATAAAGTTATGAAGCATCCATTATTTAATCATTGGTCAGAAACAAAGTATATAAAAGATATAGTAACAAATCCACTCATTGAAGTAGGAGAGTACTCCTATTATTCAGGCTATTATAGTCATCAAAATTTTGAAGATGGCTGTGTAAGGTATTTGTGGGGAGATGCTAAGTCCCAAGCACTGTTCAATCCAATTGAACAGATGGGATGGCACCTTGACAAACTCATTATTGGGAATTATGTTTGCATAGCAAGCGGGGTAGTCATTTTAATGGGTGGTAATCATAATCATCACTCAGAATGGATTACAGTATATCCATTCGCTGAGCAAATTAAACAATCATATGAACCTAAGGGAGATACAGTCATTAAAAGTGATGCTTGGATTGGAATGAATGCTATAATAATGACTGGCGTTACTATTGGTGAAGGTGCAATTGTTGCTGCAGGATCAGTCGTAAGTAAAGATGTTCCGCCGTATACAAGAAATCCTGCTAAGGAAATAAAGAAACGATTCACTGATACAGAAATAAACATGTTAATGGAAATGCGTTGGTTTGATTGGGATAGGAAATTGATTGAGAAGGCAATTCCGCTGTTATCTAGTCCATCCATCGAACCATTATTTGCTTTTTATAAAAATGAAGTGAAAAATAAATAAATCAGTTAGAAAAACTACATCCAGTATAGGGTGTAGTTTTTATTTTTTGTAAATGTGGAACAAATGTATTATTTAGATTGTCTATTAACTGTAATCCTAAAAAAATATGAAAGTGTGAATCATTTTGAAAAATATAAGGGGATTAAAAATAAGGATATGTGTGGGAATACAAAGTATTAGCGCACCTAAAAATGTCGGATGAGATGGTCTATATGAAAGCGATTCTAACGTTTTATATGTATATACAATTTGAGAACACTTTCTATTTTTTTGCGGGATTATGTTAGAATAACGCTTTTTTTAAGTACAAAGAAATTGGAGGTAACAGAAGTGAAAGGTATGTTTTGCAATAGAGTTATTGCAATAGTAACAGTGCTTACAATATTTTGTAGCATGGTCGTTACAATTGGAAAAGCAGCAGCGGAAACAGATCCTGCTATAGACGTTGAAGCAGGGTCAGCAATTTTAATAGAAGCAAATTCTGGAAAAATTTTATATGAAAAAAATGCAGATGAATCATTGGCAATTGCTAGTATGACAAAAATGATGAGCGAATACTTAGTTCATGAAGCGGTGGATAAAGGAAAACTTAAATGGGATCAAAAAGTTAAAATCTCTGAATATGCACATAAGATTTCGCAAGATCGTTCACTATCAAATGTTCCATTAGAAAATGGTGGCTCTTATACGGTAAAAGAGTTATATGAGGCAATGGCAATTTACTCTGCAAATGGTGCAACAATTGCTTTAGTTGAACAGATTGCTGGTAAAGAGGTCAATTTTGTAAAAATGATGAACGATAAGTCAAAAGAGTTTGGTATGAAAGATTATAAGTTTGTAAACTCTACTGGCTTAACAAATCAAGATTTAAAAGGATATCATCTAGAAGGGACAACTCTAGAAGAGAAAAATAAAATGTCTGCAAGGGATTGTGCAATTTTAGCACAACGTCTTATTCAAGATTTCCCCCAAATATTAAATACAGCAAAAATTCCTAAAAAAACATTCCAAGAGGGTGGTAAATATCCAATTGATATGGCGAACTTTAACTGGATGTTAAAAGGCTTAATTAAGCAATATGAAGGTGTAGATGGTTTGAAAACAGGAACGACTCCAGAAGCGGGAGATTGTTTCACTGGTACAGTAGAAAGAAATGGTATGCGACTAATTTCTGTAGTGATAAAAGCAAAATCTCATACGGCACGTTTTGATGAAACAAAGAAATTATACGATTATGGATTTGCGAATTTTGAAGTGAAGAATGTCTACGGAAAAGATTCAGTAATAAAAGGACATGAAACAGTTCGAGTGGCAAATGCAAAAGACAAAGATGTAGTAGTTCAAACGAAGCAAGCTGTTTCACTTCCAATGCCGAAGGGCAATAAAGACATTTATAAAAAAGAATTTAAAGTATCGAATAGGGAACAAGAAGCGCCTATTAAAAAAGGTGTAACAATTAGTAAAATGATTATCTCGTCTAAAGATAATACAGATCCTGGGTTCTTATCAGGTAATTCATTACAAATAGACCTTGTAACAAAATCTGATGTGGAACAAGCAAATTGGCTTACACGTTTTATACGTAAAACAGGATCTTTTTTTAGTGGTATGTGGGATCGTACGATTGATATAGTAAAAAGCTAATTTTATAGGATACAACTAAATATTAGTTTGAAACAAAAGGTTTCAAAGCACTATAGATTCTTATGTGGATAGCTTGGAATGTCAGGGTGTAATTTTTTCTTCTTACTTTGTGCATTGCAATGACACTACTTTTTTCTATAGTTTCGTATCATTTAATCGAAAAGAAATGTATCAACTGGGCAAAACAAATAACAACAATTTTTTTGAAAAAAAGTATAATTCCTAGGGAGATTTTATTTCTTTAGTAAATATACGAATATGACCGATTCCTTAGTATACTTGGGAATCGGTCAATTTTGGATTCTAAATGTAAATATAGTAAAGTGGAATATAATTGAAATCGAAAACCACTTAGAAATAACAATTACGGTGTGAGCTATTGTATAGTATAGATATGTTTAAAAATAAAGGGGGAATACATATGTGGAAGCGATTTGTAGCAATTGGTGATAGTTTTACAGAGGGGATAGGGGATGAAGTTGAGGGAATTGCATTAAAAAGCTGGGTAGATCATTTTGTTCAACTGTGTGAAAACGATATAGAATATGCCAATTTTGCAAAGCGTGGGTTAGTAACTGAAGAAATTCGCTTGCAGCAATTGGAAAAGGCGTTAACTTTTAATCCAGATTTGGTTAGTCTCATTGCAGGGGCAAACGATGTTTTAAAAGGACGTTGGAATCATGATGCATATAAGAACGATATGGAATTTATGATAGATACATTAAGTAAAGCAGGGGCTGATATTATTATAGCAAACCTTCCAGATTTTACAGTTAGGCTCCCTTTTGCTTCTGAAAAAAAACAAGTAATAAAAGAACAATTATTAGAGGCAAATGAAGTTATACATTCACTGAGCAGAGAGTATAAGCTTCATCATGTTGATTTTTGGAATCATCATTTAGTTAACGACAATACGCTTTGGTCTAAGGATTTAATTCATCCAAACTCAAAAGGATATGTACAAGTTGCTGAATTAATTTTTAGTAGTTTGCCTGTACAGAAGACAAAATAATAGTTTGCAATGTAACGAATATGATATTAAGTGTATGAAGCTATGTTTTTTAGTAAATGGAAAGAACTAAACATTTAGCAAACAAAGCGTTTCTACGATATATTTCTACAGTAGTGCACAAATACAGAATCACAAAGAAAGATCACTTATGGAAATAGGTGGTCTTTAAATGTTTTTATAACTAAATTAGTATATACTGTATTACTAACAGTTTCGTACTACAAAAAAATTAAGTTCTCTTATAGAAAAACTGATATTATCTTAAAATATAATAACATGTTCAAATCATATTTTAGGTATGTATCCTAATTGTGAATGATGTGTAATTTTTTTGAAGTATAAATATCCAATAAATAAAATAGGTAGTAGGTGCAGAAGTATTAATACTATATTATTTAATTCTTGTTATGAGTACATTAGTGATTAGTAATATTATATTTTTATTATCAACTTTAGTTATTGGAATTAATTTGAATAGAAAATATGTAGGATAGGGAAAGGTACATATACTTTAATGTATATGTACCTTTTTATTTAGTAGGATTTATAGTCTCTATAAACTATTATATTAATAAAATTAAAAAACTTTATTCTTAATATTCCTATGGTTAAAGCTATCTATAAAATGAAAATATAACCAAATAATAGTTTTGTTATGATTTGTGGATTTGGTTTTTTTATCCGAATTTTCTGATTCAAATATTTCAACTTTATGAATATAGTAGGTGAAATATTTGTGTGATAGTATTTGAGATAGAAAAAAGCCAACTTTAAAAAGGATGTGAATTGAATGTGCAAACGACTGTAAAGGGTTATATTAAGGCAACGTTTAGCTGTTATTAGTGTAAGGTAAAGATATATTTTGTAACAGTTGATATAAAAATGAAGAAATAGGTACGCTTTCTCTTGTCTGACTATTTTAAATATATGAAAAATAAGAGCGGTTTGAGTTTTGACGAAGTTAAATTCTAGGTGAGATGTCAATAATGATTAATTAAGTTTAATAAAGAGGTACCTTATACGCAAAAGCGTTTATATTAGTAACCTAAGGAGCTTGCTTTTATGAAAACTACTGATTCAAAAGGCCTATTAGGAAATAGGGTTTATTTACAAGTTTTCTCTGCCTATTCATTGCTTATGCTTGGTGTTTTTATTGATATGTTAGCGATTATGACTATAGTTGGGTTTGAATGGGAAGTAGATCCTACTATGATTGGATTGATTCCTGTTGCATATGCACTTCCTGGAATTATTTTTGGCTCATGGGCAGGTGTTATTGCAGATCGTTTTAGAAAAATTCCAATTATGATGTTCTGTAATCTAATGGTTGGTCTAATAACAATTGCTCTTTTATTTGTACAAGATATCCACTGGCTCTTAGTGGCATTAATGATTCGTTCCATTTTTATTGTTTTCTATTATCCTGCACAGCAAACACTAACAAGACAGATTGTATCCCCGGACTTGCTTACTAAAGCAGTAAGTATCAACGGAATAGTAGAGCAGGGTACAAAGATAGTAGGCCCACTTATAGGGGGCATGTTGTTGAGCTGGTTTCAACCAGAGTTCTGCCTCATTATAAGAGCTATAAGTTGTTTATTAGCTACTTTAGTTTTGATACCCACAATAAAATTTAAAGAAACTATATCGAAAGAATTTGTTGAAAAGCAAAAACAAAGTACTTGGACCGCTTGGGTACAAGGGTGGGGTTATGTGTTATCTAATCGGATAATATTATCAACCATGATTTTCGTTACAATAGCCATGGCGGTATTACAATTAGTAGACTCACAATTCCCAACTTTATTTAAGAGCTTATTCCCACATGATAAAAGTAAAATGGGATATATCATTTCTATTATTGGTCTTGGCGGAATACTTGGTGCATTACTAACTCAGAAATTAAAACAATTTCAATATGGCTGGGTAGTATGTGGAGGTATGGTTTTAATGGGAATTGGTTTTGGGGGGATTGGTTTGATAACGCCCGGTACGGTCTTCGTTTTAGCCTATTTAATTAGTTTTATCGCTGGTATCGGAAGTGGGCTGATGCTTGTATCTAATCAAGTCATTTTACAAATAGAATCGGATCAAGATCAAGTAGGAAGAGTATTTGGTATACAAAGCAGTTTAACAAACGCAGTTCTAATTATTTCTCCTGCTATGAGTGGTCCATTAGTGCATTTGTTTGGAGTAACTCAACTCTATGTTTATGGAGGGATTGGGCTTGTTATTATTGGAGTAATTGGAGTTTCACTGCAGAAATATTTATGGGCTAAACATAAACACGAACCTATAAGAGCAAATAATTTTTGAAGGGAAGATTTTTTATGACCAATGAGGAATGTTATCCATTAAGCCATCCGCAGCGAAGAATATGGTATACAGAAGTTATTCATTCTGATAAAGGAATATGTAATTTAAGATTTTTATTTAAACTTCATCGAAAAATGAACTATTCAAAATTAAACCAAGTTGTGAATCGCGTTATCAGTGAAAATGACGGTCTGTGCATTAGGTTAAAAGAAAATGGGCATCAAGAACCTAAACAATATTTTATTAAACATGAAGAACAAGAATTTGAGTTTTTTGATTTCAGTAATGTGGAGAATACAAATTTGCTTGAGGAATGGATTGAGCAGAAAACAAAAGAAACGTTTACATTATTTAATTCGAATTTATACTATTTCGCTTTAATAAAATTAAACGATAATGAATGTGCGGTCTTTGGAAATGTTCATCATATTATTATGGATGGTTTATCAATTCAAATATTTACTGAGCAGATTGCAAAATATTATTATGACATGCATAACGAGAATGAGGAAGGCGAAATTAAAAATTCATATGTTCAATTTCTGACTAATGAACAAACATACTTGAATAGTAGTCGTTTTCAAAAAGATCAAAAATTCTGGTTAGAGGAATTTAAAACACTGCCATCTGTGACCGGGTTGAAGCCTTATAATACGTACCAAGTTAGTACCAAAGCATCACGTGAGACGTTTATATTAACGGAGCATTTGAAGAGAAAGATAGAAAAATTTTCTGAAGATTACAAATTTAGTTTATACACCCTTTTTGTTGCTGCTTTCTCGTTGTCCATGTATCGGTGGACCTCATCGCTTGATATTGGTTTAGGAATGGCTTACGGCAACCGTATGACTAAAATGGAACGAAAATTGATTGGAATGATGGTGAGTACAGTTCCTTTAAGAATGGATATTGATCCAGAAGAAGAAGTACTTTCATTTATTAGTAGGGTGTCCAGAAAACAAAGTAAATCATTAAGACACCAGAAATATCCATTTGATTTGTTATTAAAGCAGATTAATAAAGAGAATAACAGTAATGTGAGACTTTTCGGAACTACGATTGATTATAGGGATCGTGATGAAAGTGGTGACTCACTATGGATTCCAAACCGTGAAGAAGTACAAGATTTTGCAGTGCATATTGAAAATCTAATTGATATAGACTCTTTACATGTACATATTGATTATCGTGAGGAGCTATTTTCTAAGGAAGAGATAGAACGATTCTTTAACGTTATGCTAGTGATACTGGAAAATATTTTTGAAAACCCAAAGCAGAAGGTGGCTGAAATAGAAATCATTTCTGAGGAGGATAAAAGAAAAAGTTTAGTTGAGTTCAACAATCCTAAACTGGATGTCCCGCCTCAAGTAACTATTCATGAAATGTTCGAACGGCAAGCGATGATTTATCCAAATGCTATTGCAGTTACGTATGAAAAAGAAAAAATTACTTATAAGGAGCTTAATGAACGTGCAAACCAGTTAGCTCATTATCTGCAGAAAAAAGGAGTAGGACCTGATACTTTAGTTGGACTGTGCGTTGAACGTTCCCACGAGATTATTGTAGGTATTTTAGGGATTTTGAAGGCTGGTGGGGCTTATGTCCCACTTGATCCAACATATCCAGAGCAACGACTTCAATATATTTTAGAAGATGCTAGCATTCAGTTATTCGTAACGCAAGAAAGTTTAAAAGAATTGAACTGGTTACCAGAAAATGTTGAGTCGATTTGCCTGGATCGTGATCAAGATGAGATTGGGAAAGAAAGTAAGACTTTGCCGGTTTCTGGTGTCGGTCCCCAAAATCTGGCATATGTAATCTATACTTCGGGATCAACGGGAAATCCAAAGGGCGTTATGATAGAGCATCACAATGTCATTCGGTTATTTAAATCGACGGATTGTTGGTATCAGTTTAATGAAAAAGATACTTGGACGCTTTTTCATTCGTATGCATTTGATTTCTCAGTATGGGAAATTTGGGGAGCATTATTATATGGTGGAAAATTAGTTGTTGTTCCGTACTGGATTAGTCGATCACCTAAGGATTTTTATCAATTATTGGTGGAGGAAGAAGTCACAGTTCTAAATCAGACACCTTCCGCATTTCGACAATTAATACAAGTGTGTGAACAAGAAGATGAGAATAAAAATTTGCAGCTGCGTTATGTCATATTTGGCGGAGAAGCGTTAGAACCTACTAGCTTGTTACCGTGGTTTCAAAGGTATGGGGAGAAAAACCCACAGTTAATTAATATGTATGGAATTACAGAAACTACAGTTCATGTTACATATTATCCAATTACTTTAGATGATGTGCAGCAGGCTTCAAGAAGTAATATTGGAAAGCGGATTCCCGATTTAGAAGTGTATATACTAGACGCTTATCAACAACCTGTTCCTATAGGTGTTGATGGTGAACTTTATATTGGCGGAGCAGGGCTTGCACGTGGGTATTTAAATAGACCTGAATTAACAGCAGAGCGTTTTATATCTCATCCATTTAGTAGTGATCTGAAAGCAAGATTATACCGGACAGGAGACTTAGCGAGGTATTTGCCAGATGGGAATCTAGATTATCGTGGAAGAATTGATCATCAGGTTAAAATACGTGGTTTCCGAATTGAGATTGGGGAAATTGAGTCTACTTTACATACATATGCATATGTAAAAGAGGTAGTTGTAATTGTAAGAGAAGATCAGCCAGGCGATAAACGATTAGTAGCATATGTTGTAGGAGATGGAAATGTAGATGCGTGGAGAGAGTATCTTAAAGCGAAACTACCAAGTTATATGGTTCCTTCGGGATTTGTGGCGATGGAAGCTATTCCACTTACAGCTAACGGTAAAGTTGATCGTGAGGCCTTACCTATGCCGGAGGAAACGCAGATTAATAGTGAATGTGTTGGCCCTCGGAATAGTAACGAACAGATACTAACTACCATTTGGAAGAGAGTATTAGGTGTTAAAAAGGTGGGAATCTATGATAATTTCTTTGAAATTGGTGGCGACTCGATTCTCAGTATTCAAATCATATCTCAAGCAAGTCAAGTGGGGTTAAAACTTACTCCAAAGCAAATGTTTGAATGCCCAACTATCGCTGAGCTGGCACAAGTGGCTATAGAAACGCAGGGAGTACAAGCGGAGCAGGGAATTGTGATAGGTGATGTGCCTCTTACTCCAATTCAGTGCTGGTTCTTCGAGCAAGAACATCCACATACAGAGCATTGGAATCAATCAATGCTTTTAAGAGTAAAAGAAAGATTGGATGTGAAATTACTAGAGGGAGCGATATTAAATTTACTGAAACATCATGATGCTTTACGTTTCCGGTACGAACAGTTACCAAACGGAACGTGGAGGCAGAGAAATGAAGGGACTGATGAGCTGTCAGTACTCCATGTTGTAAAACGGAATCAAGTTAATGAAAAAGAGTGGAATAAAATAATACAAGAAGAGATGAATATTCATCAAGCTAGTTTCAATTTAATTACTGGTCCGTTAATGAAAGTAGTGTACTTTGAAGATAACTTGATTGAAAATGATCGAATATTCTGGGTGATACATCATTTAGTAGTAGATGGAGTGTCATGGAGGATTCTATTGGAAGATTTACAGGTGGTATATAACCAGATGAAACAAGGTCAAGAAATTCGCTTACCTGCGAAAAGTACATCTTTTAAAGAATGGTCTGAACGACTTCAGACATACAGTGATTCGGGTATTTCAAAAGAAGTAAAGGATTATTGGAATGAACAAGTAGAAAAAGAAACGATGAAAATTCCAATGGACTATCCAATACAAGAAACGACAGAAGAATCGATTGATCAAGTGACGAGGACTTTAGGAATAGAAGAAACACAAGCATTGTTTCACGAAGTTCTAGTCACTCATAAGACAAGGATTGATGAGGTACTATTAACGGCATTAGGACAAGCTATCGTCGATTGTACAAATCAGCAAACCGTTTCTATTCATCTAGAAGGACACGGGAGAGAAGAGATGATTGAAGGTATTGATTTATCAAGGACAGTGGGCTGGTTCACGAGTATTTATCCCGTTCATCTCAATTTTCAAGGAACTCAGACACCTATTGAAGGGTTAAAGGCAGTCAAAGAGCAATTGCGTCGAATCCCAAATCGCGGAGTTGACTATGGTATTTTACGTTACTTGAATAAAGGATTACTTCCGTTTTATCAGCAAAAGCCTTCAATAAGCTTTAACTATTTGGGCCAATTTGATCAGGTGTTTTCAAGGGACTCTTTGTTTATGCAAGAGACAGGATTTACATTTTTAGATCATGCTCCAGATTCCAAACCATCTCATCTAATTGATGTTATCGGAATGGTGAAAGATGAAAAGTTACATTTTATTTGGATGTATAGTAGGGAACAGTTTTCTAAATTAAAAATTCAAGTGATAGCAGATGGTATGTTGAGGCATCTTCGTCAACTTATAAATAAACCAACAACAGAGTCTGCTTTTACGGTATCAGATTTTGCTGATGCAGAGGATCTTACGGAAGAAAGCTTGAGCAAAGTATTACTTAAATTAACAAAGAAGAGGGTGTAAAAATGGGAGACGTTATTGATATATATGGTTTATCACCTTTGCAAAAAGGAATACTGTTTCATACTTTATACGATCAAGATGATGAACATTCTTTTTCCTATATTGTACAAGTAGGTTTCTTGCTCGGGGGGCAATTGGATGTTGATACTTTTGAAAAGGCTTGGGAATATGTTATTAATCGACATGAGGTTTTACGTTCAGTATTTGTATGGGAGGAAGTAGAAAAGCCACTACAAGCGGTTTACCAACGTCTTCCTTTTACTATTCATCAAGAGGATTGGAGCACCTATCCACATGAGGAAAGGGTGAAGAAATTACAACAGTTTTTGAATGTAGATCGTAGAAAAGGATTTTTATTGGATGAAGCACCATTGATGAGAGTCACTGCGATTAAAGAAGCAAAAGAGGAAACGAGAATTATTTGGACACATCATCATATTTTGCTAGATGGATGGAGTGTGTCATTGGTCTTTAGTGAAGTGATGGAAGTTTATCTCAAGATGATAAAGGGAGAATTATTGACTCTTCCTAAATCTCTTCCTTATAAAAAATATATCCAGTGGATAAATAAACAAGATCAAAGTCAAGCAGAGGAATTTTGGAAAGAAGAATTAAAAGGGTTCTATGCACCTACGCCATTAGCAATGGAAAGAAAGGATCAAGGACAAGAGAAGGGCTATGGAGAGTGTGTTTATCAAGTATCTGAGAAACTTACTGAGAAGTTACAAGAGTGGGTACGAAATAGTCGATTAACGTTGAATACGTTAGTACAAGGTGCATGGGCTTATTTGATGAGTAGGTATAGCGGTGACAGTGACGTCGTATTTGGCGTAACTAGCGCTGGACGTCCTACTGATTTAATGGGAGCAGAGAATATGGTGGGGCTATTTATTAACACATTACCTACCAGAATTCGATTAACGGATAATACATCAGTAGTAGATTGGCTTCGTAAAATACAAATGAAAGAAATGGAACGAAGACAGTATGAGTATAATTCGTTGATAGATATTCAAGGCTGGAGTGAGGTTCCGCGAAATAGCTCCTTATTCCATACCTTGTATGTGTTTGAAAATTATCCAATTCAAGGTGAGAGAAATGATGATTTAAGATTACTAGATGTTACAAGCACGGAACAAACAAATTATCCTTTAACACTCATTGTAATGCCCGGTAAGAAAATTACTTTAAAGTTGATGTATGATCGAAGCTATTTTAATGAAGAAACAATAAATCTGATTCAGAATCACTTATTGCAAATATTAATTCAGATGACGAAGAGCCTAGATTCAAAACTATTTGAAATTACTCATTTAACAGAAGAAGAACAGATACAGTTACTAGAGGAATGGAATCATACTCAATTTAATTATTCGGCTGAAGGCATGATTCATACGATGTTTGAGGAGCAAGTTAAAAAAACACCGGAAGCAATCGCGGCTAGTTACGAAAATGAACAAATTACCTATAAAGAGTTGGAGAAGCGTGCAAATCAGCTAGCTCATTATCTACAAAAGCATGGTGTAGGCCCAGAGTCTCTAGTTGGGGTATATATGGAACGTTCATTACAAATGATGACAGCGTTATTAGGTATTCTAAAATCAGGAGCAGCGTATGTTCCACTTGACCCTACTTATCCAGAGAGTCGACTTCGATATATATTAGAGGATGCTGGAATCGAAGTACTAGTGACGGAAGAGAATTCTAAAAATTTGTTTGTATCTGAAAATATAGAAACGATTTGTATGAATAAAGATTACACTGCAATTGAAAAAGAAGAATCAACCCCATGTATAAGTGGTGTAACAGGAGAAAATTTAGCGTATGTTATGTATACTTCAGGATCTACAGGGAATCCAAAGGGAGTAATGATTGAGCATCATTCAGTAATTAATTATCTAGAATGGATGCAACATAAATATCCGCTTTCTGAAAAGGATGTGGTCTTGCAGAAAACGCCATTCTCATTTGATGTCTCTGTTTGGGAATTGTTTTGGGGCATTCACGTTGGTGCAAGTGTATCTTTCCTACCTCCAGGTGGAGAAAAAGATCCTTCTATTATAGCTGAAGTGATTAAACAACATCAGGTTACTATAGTTCAATTTGTACCTTCGATGTTATCTGTTTTCTTAGACCACTTCAATCATATTGAATTGAACATGAATTGTTCGTCCGTACGCCATGTATTTTCTGGTGGAGAAGAACTAAGTTCAGGGTTGGTTAGACGATTTCAACAGAAATGGAATTATAGTGGACAAGTGAAATTAACCAACTTTTATGGGCCAACTGAAGCCACTATTTATGTGAATGCATTTGATATTCAGCCTAATCAAGAATTTGTTTCTATTGGGCAGCCAATACAGAACACGCAATTATATGTATTAGACCAAAATCAACGCTTGCAATCAATAGGAATTGAGGGTGAGTTATATATTGGTGGTGCTGGTTTAGCACGTGGATACTTAAATCGTCCGAATCTTACTGCTGAAAAATTCGTTTCGCATCCATATCGATTTGGGGAACGACTATATCGAACAGGAGATTCAGTAAGATATTTAACTGATGGGAATTTAGAATTTATAGGTAGAATGGACCACCAAGTCAAAATGCGTGGTTTTAGGATTGAATTAGGAGAAATTGAAGCGACTTTAGAAAAATGTTCGTTTATTAAAGAGGCTGTCGTATTAGTTAGAGAAGATCGTCCAGGTGATCAACGATTGGTTGCATATGTAATAAGCGATGGAAATACCGAGGAGTGGAGAGAGTATTTACAAAAACAATTACCAAATCATATGATTCCAGCGCACTTTATAGATTTAGAACACTTCCCGCTTACTCCAAATGGGAAAATTGACCGAAAGGCCTTGCCAGCACCTGATGAGCAAGCTATTGAAGATTTAAATGTGCTACCTCGGACGCCATCGGAAGAGCTTATTGCCTCGGTTTGGAGTCAAGTGTTAGGAACAGAAAATATTGGCATTCAGGATTCCTTCTTTGAACGTGGTGGGCACTCACTACTTGCTACTCAAATTGTCTCTAGATTGCAAGAAATGTTCCAAATTAAAATCCCATTACGTGAACTTTTCAAGCACGATACAGTGGAAGCATTGGCGAAACGAGTGGATCAGTTACGAAAAGAAGATAAAAAACGAGAGGTTGCTCCTCTTGTACCTATGAAACGAGAAGAAGTTATCCCACTTTCCTATGCGCAGAAACGTCTATGGTTTATTGATCAATTAATGCCAAATAGTGCTATGTACAATATTCATGCAGCGTGTCGCTTAACAGGTAAATGGTCAATTGAAGCATTGGAGGTCGGATGGAATCAATTGTTGGAGCGTCATGAATCATTAAGGACGACAATTCTAGAACAAGAGGGTGAACCTTTTCAACAGGTTCAATCTCATGTGTTCAGGCATATTCCTCAAACGAATCTAACAGATCTTTCTTTGGAAGATAGGGAAAGAGAAATGAAACGCCTTATTCAAAACGAGGCGGAGGAACCATTTCATTTTGGACAAGGTCCTCTGATTCGAACACGAATATTGAAAGTGGACAGGGAAGAATGGGTTCTCATTTGTACGATGCATCATATTATTTCAGATGGATGGTCAATGGGAATCTTACTTGAAGAATGGATGGCTTTTTATGAAGGAGCACTAACCGGAAAACCAGTGGAATTGAAGGAGTTATCTATCCAATATGCAGATTTTGTCATGTGGCAGAAGGAATGGCAAAAAGAGGAGAGTTTGAATCAGCATCTTCAATATTGGAAGGAAGAATTATCTGGGGAACTACCGGTTTTACAATTACCGATGGATCGTCCTCGACCTGCAGTTCAAACCCATCGTGGTGCAAGTCAGTCCTTAATAGTGGCGAATTCCTTACAGGAAAAGCTCAAAGATTTAAGTTTGCAAGAAGGATGCACTTTATTTATGACATTGATGGCAGCGTATCAAAGCTTCCTTTCTCGTTATACAGGACAGGACGACATTATAGTTGGAAGCCCCATCGCTAATCGAAATGTGAAAGAGATTGAGGGATTAATAGGATTCTTTGCAAATACGTTAGTTTATCGAGCTGATTTCAGTGGAAATCCGACGTTCCAAGAACTATTGTCGCAGATAAGAAAAAAAGCACTAAAAGCATACGAGTATCAGGACATCCCATTTGAGAAAGTGGTAGAATCCGTAAAACCTGAACGGAATACAAGTCATTCACCAATATTCCAAACTATGTTTACTTTACAGAATACGAAACAAGAGTTTCTTCAGCTATCCGAAAGACAAATGGAACTCATGGAAAGCTATGTTTCTGTTGCCAAATTTGATTTGAGTTTATTTGCTTCTGAGACGGAAGAAGGATTATCACTAACCTTTGAATATAATACTGATTTGTTTAATGATACAACCATTAAACGTATGGTAAATCATTTTGAACATTGGTTAAATCAAATTGCCTCTTATCCAAAATGTTTATTATCAGAATTGAATATGTTATCGAAAGTGGAATTTAAGCAACTACTAGAGGAATGGAATGAATCAGCTGTTATAGATATAGAAGATAGTACGATTCATACAATGTTTGAAGAACAAGTGGAAAAAACACCAGAAGCAATTGCAGTAGTGTGCGAAGATGAAGAACTAACATATCGAGAGTTGGACGAACGCTCGAATCAGTTGGCACATTATTTACAAAAAAATGGTGTAACACGCGAAACATTGGTTGGGATTTGCGTTACACGTTCATCCGAGATGATTGTCGGTCTCTTAGGAATTATGAAGGCGGGAGGAGCATATGTCCCAATTGATCCAGCGTATCCGGAAAGTCGACTGCAGTACATTTTAGAAGATGCTCAAATAAAGGTACTGGTGACACAGGAAAAGTTACAACAAAAAATGGTTATACCTACATTCGTTAACGTCATTTGTATTGATCGTAATCGAGCAGAAATAGAACAAGAAGTTACTACGGTATGCACGAGTGAAGTGACGGGTGATAACTTAGCCTATATTATCTATACTTCAGGTTCCACGGGAAATCCAAAGGGAGTAATGATTGAGCACAGGAATACAGTAACAATGATTCATTGGGCGCATCATACGTATTCTCGAAAGGAATTAGCGGGAGTATTAGCTTCAACTTCACTATCTTTTGATTTATCTGTTTTTGAAGTATTTGTTCCCTTAACGATGGGTGGTAAGGTGATTGTCGCTGAAAATGCTCTACATCTAGACAAGTTGTCTACCAAAGGTGTGACTTTGGTTAATACTGTGCCATCGGCAGCAAAGGAACTGGTTCGAGCAAAAACAATTCCTTCTTCAGTAAAGGTAATGAATTTGGCTGGAGAACCGTTACCATATCCGCTTGTTCAAGATTTATACGAGAGAAGTACGATTGAGAAGGTGTTCAACTTATATGGACCGTCTGAAGATACTACGTATTCCACGTATATGGAATTAGAAAAGGGTGTCATGCATAGGGTACCACCAATTGGTAAACCAATCTTCAATACAGAAGTATATGTATTGAGTGCTGAACAAAAAATGGTTCCAATTGGTGTAGTTGGTGAGTTGTACATTGGTGGATCAGGGTTAGCACGTGGATATTTAAAACGCCCTGACTTAACGAAAAATCGATTTATACCGCATCCGTTTAAAGAAGACGAGCGAGTATACCGGACTGGAGATCTAGTAAGGTATTTGCCGGATGGAAATTTGGAGTATGTTGGACGAATTGATCATCAGGTGAAAATTCGTGGGTTCCGGATTGAACTAGGAGAAATCGAAGCGGTATTACAAAAGCATACATTAGTTAACGAAGCTATTGTGATGGTGCGGGAAGATTATCCTGGCGATCCACGTTTGATTGCCTATGTTGTAGGAGACGGGGATGCTCAAAAGTGGCGTGATTATCTCAAGGACCAACTACCAAATTATATGATTCCATCCTATTTTGTTGGATTAAATGCATTTCCACTCACTCCTAATGGAAAAATTGATAGGAAGGCTTTACCAGCACCAGAGAAGCAGGAGATAGCGAGTTGTTATATTGCTCCTCGTACGTCTACGGAAAAAACAATTGTTTCGATATGGCATGAAGTTTTAGGCATGGAAAACATCGGAATTCAAGATTCATTTTTTGAAATTGGTGGACATTCATTACTTGCTACGCAAGCTGTTTCCAATCTTAAAGAGGCTTTTGGAATCGAGATACCATTGCATGATTTATTTATGTTTCATACGGTGCAGCAATTGGCAGAACAGATTGATCAATTGCTCGATAACAAAAATCAAGAAATGCAGAATGATAGTAAGGAGAATATAAGCCTTCAAGATTATATTCAAAAAGAAGCAGAAGTGAGTAATGATGAAGAATTACTGGAACTGCTTAAGCAATTAGAAGAGTTATCAGAGGAAGAAGCACAAGGGATATTTGAGAGTAATTTGATTGAGGAAGGGGTAAAAAAATGAGAAGTGATTTACTTGCAAAGCTGAGTTCACTTTCTCCTGAGAAGAGAGCATGGCTTCAGAAGCAAATGCAAAAAAAGGAGAATAAAGAAGCACTCCCGTTGTCTTATGCACAACAACGTTTGTGGTTTATGGACAGATTTAACCCAAACAGTTCTTTATATAATATTCCAACAGTATGGCATCTAAAAGGAAATTGGATACCTGAAGCATTAGAGAAGGGATTCAATCGACTCATTGAACGTCATGAATCATTACGAACTGTTTTTAAAGAAATAGGAGAACAGCCTGTGCAACAAATTGTCGAATTCCTTCCTAGAGCATTACCTGTAAGGGATTACTCTCAACTTCCTCTAGAAGTAAAAGAAAAAGAGGTAGATAGTTTAATTGCGAGAGAAGCGCAAGAACCATTTGATTTAATGAATGGTCCTTTAATTCGTAATCAGCTTGTTCAATTAGAGAAGGATGAATGGTTATTACTGTGTACGATGCATCATATTATTTCTGATGCTTGGTCCATTGGTATATTCATGAATGAATTCCTTGCTTTCTATGAAGAAGAAACGGGCGGAAATCCTGCTAAATTAAGTTCATTATCTATTCAATATGCAGACTTTGCGAAGTGGCAAAAGGGGTGGTTGCAAGGTGATGTGCTAAATCGTCAGCTTACGTATTGGCAGGAAGAATTGTCTGGTGAGCTTCCTATCTTACAACTGCCAGTGGATCGACCTCGACCGGTTAAGCAGACTTACTCTGGGGCTGCGCATCATGTGATTTTTCCTTATAAATTGCTCAGTCAATTGAAGGATATAAGTCGACAAGAAGGATCTACTTTATTTATGACTTTAATGGCCGCATACCAGAGCTTTCTTGCTCGTTATACGGGACAAAAAGATATTCTAGTTGGTAGCCCGATTGCAAATCGGAACCATAAGGGAGTAGAAGGATTAATTGGTTTCTTTGTTAATACGTTGGTTTATCGATCAGATTTGAGTGGCACCCCTACTTTTCGGGAGATTTTGAACCAAACAAAGAAAAAGGCGTTAAAAGCTTACGAATATCAAGATATACCATTTGAAAAAGTGGTAGAAGCTGTGCAACCTGAACGAAGCATGAGTCATTCCCCTATATTTCAGACCATGTTTACACTACAGAATATAAAACAAGAACGACTAGATTTGCCTGATAGAAGTATTGAAATGGTAGAAAGTAATATGTCTATTGCTAAATTTGATTTGAGCTTAACTGCCTATGAAGTGGAAGAAGGTCTATTCGTCTCATTTGAATACAACACGGATTTATTTGATAGTAGTACCATTGCACGTATGGCAGGACATTTTGAGAACTGGCTAAATGAAATCACGTATCATCCAGATGAATCATATACAAAGCTGTCAATGTTATCGGATACTGAGCAAAAACAACTCCTAGAAGAATGGAATGATACGGACGTAGTTTATGGTCATGATTGTATGATTCATGAGCTATTTGAGCAGCAAGTTGCACGGACACCTGACGCAGTGGCGGTAGTTTATGAGGGTGGAAAGCTAACGTATCAAGAACTAAATGAAAAATCGAATCAATTGGCACATTTTCTACAAAAACGAGGTATCGGACCTGAATCATTGGTTGGTATATGCATTGAACGTTCTCCTGATATGATTATCGGTCTCTTTGGGATTTTGAAGGCAGGTGGGGCTTATGTCCCACTGGACCCAAGTTATCCTGAAAACCGCCTGAGATATATTTTGGAGAATTCACAAATTCAAGTGCTGTTAACAAAAGAGGCACTACAGGACTGGTTACCTAAAGATATTCAAGCAATTTGTTTAGACCGGGATCAAGTGATGATTTCTAAAGAGAGTAATTTAGCTCCGGTAAGTGGAGTAACAGCAAATAACTTAGCCTATATTATATACACTTCGGGTTCGACGGGAAATCCAAAGGGGGTAATGATTGAACATCATTCCGTTATCAACCGCCTACAGTGGATGCAGAAAAAATACCCATTGTCCGAGGAGGATACAATCCTACAAAAGACACCGTTTTCATTTGATGTTTCTGTATGGGAATTATTTTGGTGGTCATTTGTAGGAGCACGTGTTTGTTTACTTCCACCAGGAGGAGAGAAAGATCCTGCGGTGATTGAGGAGTATATTGAACGATATCGCGTGTCCACCATACACTTTGTTCCGTCGATGTTATCTACTTTCTTAGATTATATGGAACTATATAATTCGAAAAGGGATGTATCGTCTTTAATTCAAGTTTTTACTAGTGGAGAAGCGTTAAACACTGAGCATGTTCGCCGGTTTAAGGGGATTTTTTACAATGTTCAGCAAACAAAGTTAATTAACTTGTATGGTCCTACTGAAGCGACTGTGGATGTGACTTATTACGATTGTGATTTAGAAAAAGAAGCAATGATTATTCCGATTGGTCGTCCAATTGATAATACAGAGTTGTATGTGTTAGATCAATATCAACAAGTGGTCCCGATTGGTGTGGCAGGGGAACTTTACCTTGGAGGAGTAGGATTGGCACGTGGCTACTTCAATCGACCGGATTTAACTACTGAACGTTTTATTCCGCATCCTTTTAAGGACGGGGAACGATTATATCGAACGGGTGACTTGGTGAGATATATGAATGATCGTAACTTAGAATATATTGGAAGAATAGATAACCAAGTTAAAATTAGAGGATTCCGAATTGAATTGGGAGAAATTGAAGCAGCTTTACATGATCACTCATCTGTAAAAGAGGCAGTCGTGTTGGTGAAGGAAGAACGACCAGGAGATAAGCAGTTAGTAGCTTATGTAGTGGGTGAAGGGGATGCTGGAGAATGGCGTGAATATCTCAAGAAGCAATTACCACATTATATGGTTCCGGCATACTTTTTCCAAATTGAAGGTATGCCACTCACTCCAAATGGTAAAGTGAATCGGAAAGCATTATTGGAATTAGAAGAACAGTTCATAAGTGAAGATATTACTTCATCACGAACACCAGTGGAGGAGCTCATCGTTTCCGTTTGGAGCCAAGTGTTAGGAATAAAAAATATTAGTGTTCAGGATTCCTTTTTTGAAATCGGTGGTCATTCACTACTAGCTACTCAAGTAGTGTCACGTTTACAGGGAATTTTTCAAATCGAATTACCAGTACGTGAACTATTTGAATATACAACGGTGGAGTCACTGGCAAAGCGATTAGAACAGTTACGTAAAGGGGATAAAAAACGAGAGATTCCGCCACTAATACCAATGAAACGAGGAGAAGCTATTCCACTATCTTATGCCCAACAACGTTTATGGTTTATTGATCAATTTACACCTAATAGTGCCCTTTACAATATGCCAATGGTATGCCGTCTTACAGGGAATTGGCTACTTGAAGCATTGGAAACGGGATGGAATCAACTAATAGAACGTCATGAATCACTGCGGACGGTCTTTCAAGAGGTGAATGGTCAACCCGTACAGCAGATTGAACCGTATGCTTTTCAATCAATTCCGAAAACGGATTTAACTATGCTTTCTTCTGAAGATCAAGAAGAAGAAGTTAAACGTTTAATTCAACAAGAAACAGAAGTACCATTTGATTTAACAGAGGGTCCATTAATCAGGACAAGTATTTTGCACGTGGGAGAGGAAGAATGGATACTCCTTTGTACTCTACATCATATCATTTCAGATGGATGGTCAATGGGAATCCTACTTGAAGAATGGATGGCATTTTATGAGAAAGCAACGGATGGAAAGGTAGCGGAACTTGAACCATTACCGGTTCAATATGCCGACTTTGCTCAGTGGCAAAAAGGATGGTTAAAGGAGGAGGTGCTTGATCAACAACTCCAATATTGGAGGGAAGAATTGTCTGGGGAGCTTCCTGTACTCCAACTTCCTGTGGATCGCCCGCGTCCCGCAATACAAACTCATCACGGGTCGACATACACTATGGTCCTGCCAAGCACGCTACATGATAAATTGAATGAACTTAGTCGAAAAGAAGGGGCTACGCTCTTCATGACGCTTTTAGCTGCATATCAAAGCTTTCTATCTCGTTATACGGGACAAGAAGATATTCTGGTCGGAAGCCCAATTGCGAATCGGAATTATAGAGAAATTGAAGGACTAATTGGTTTCTTCGTTAACACGCTGGTTTATCGAGCTAATTTGAGTGGTAGACCGACATTTCAAGATGTACTGTATCAGGTTCGTCAAAAGGCATTGAAGGCGTATGAATATCAAGATATTCCATTTGAAAAAATTGTAGAAGTTGTGCAACCGGAGCGAAGTACAAGTCATTCGCCAATTTTCCAGACTATGTTCATCTTGCAAAATATGAAACAAGAGTTACCGGTGTTATCTAGTAGAAGTATTGAAATGATAGAAAGCCATAGTCCAATTGCAAAGTTTGATTTAAGTGTAATGGCAGTTGAGACGGAAGAGGGATTACTTTTTACTTTTGAGTACAATAAGGATTTATTCAATGCTACTACTATTGAACGGATGGCAGGACACTTTGAGAAATGGCTACATGAAGTTTCTCATCGCCCACAAAATCCGTTGCATGACCTGAGCATGCTATCAGAAACCGAGTGTACTTTGTTATTAGAAACATGGAATGACACTGTAATGGAAATGTCTCATCAGGGTCTTATTTGCGACAAATTTGAGGAGCAAGTAGCAAGGCGTCCTGATGCGATTGCGATAGTTGATCAAACAAAACAGTGGACTTATGGTGAATTGGATACACAAGCAAATCAGTTGGCAAATGTTTTACAGCGAAAGGGAGTAGCCCCAGAGTCAGTGGTAGGGGTTTATCTTCCGAGATCAGCTGAGCTGATGGTAAGTTTACTAGGCATTTTAAAAGCTGGTGGAGCTTATGTCGTTTTAGATCCGTTGTATCCAAAATCAAGGTTAGAATACATGATTGAAGATGCAGGAATTCAATTTGTAGTGACGGCGGAAGGACAAGACGGACATTTCGCACACGTCGAAATGGTGAGGTTAGAAGAATTAACGGTGGAAAGCGTAATCGCACCTACACGTCAAATAAATCCAGAGAACTTAGCCTATATTGTTTATACCTCTGGTTCTACAGGAAAACCGAAGGGTGTCATGGTTGAATATCGCTCATTAATGAATATGGTTTCTTGGCATCAGGAAGTTTATCATATTTCAGCAGAGGATCGTGCGACTCAGATTGCAGGGGTTGCTTTTGATTCGGCTGTCCAGGAGATCTGGCCGTATCTAACTGCTGGCGCAGCACTCTACTTGTCAACAGAGGAACTGAGAATTAATCCAGAAGCACTAAGGGACTGGCTCATTGATTCACGAATAACAGCTAGCTTTGCACCTACGCCTATTCTGGAAAGACTCTTGAAATTATCTTGGCCAGATAAAACGGATCTTCGTTTTATCATTACTGGTGGGGATCAATTAACGCAGTATCCATCTAACGATATTCCTTTTGCGGTAATTAATCAGTATGGTCCATCGGAAAATACCGTTGTTACCACAGATTGTTATGTACCTGTAGGAGTGACAACAGGTACGCCATCGATTGGTCGACCGATTGCGAATACAGAAGTTTATGTGTTAGATTCTCATCTTCAGCTAGTACCAATTGGTGTAATTGGAGATCTCTATATTGGAGGGAAGAGTCTTGCACGTGGATATGCTAATCGTCCGGATCTTACAAAGGAAAAATTTATTCCACATCCTTTCAAGTCAGGAGAACGTCTCTATTATACAGGAGACAAAGCAAGTTATCTTTCTGATGGTAATCTCCAGTTCCATGGACGTATAGATGACCAAGTGAAAATTCGTGGTTTCCGGATTGAATTGGGAGAAATAGAAGCTGTTTTGCAGGCGCATTCTTCTGTGAAAGAAGTTGTTGTATTGGTGCGAGAGGATAATCAAGGTGATAAGAGATTAGTAGCTTATGTA
The DNA here is from genome assembly GCF_003458115.1 of Bacillus sp. ISO11. Taxonomy (NCBI): domain Bacteria; kingdom Bacillati; phylum Bacillota; class Bacilli; order Caryophanales; family Bacillaceae; genus Bacillus; species Bacillus sp. ISO11. Next base: position 25,705 of record NZ_QXCO01000034.1, read on the forward strand.
GTTGGTGAAGGAAGTGTCCATGAATGGCGAGAACATCTACAAACACATTTACCTAATTACATGGTTCCAACAAACTTTATTGAGATGGAATTTTTACCACTTACACCGAATGGAAAACTTGATTTGAAGGCATTGCCTATACTTAGTGAACAATCCGCTGAAAATACTGTATACCCAAGAACTCCGCTGGAAGAACTTATTGCTTCAGTGTGGAGTCAAGTGCTAGGAATAAGAGACATTGGTGTTCAAGATTCTTTCTTTGAGCTCGGTGGTCACTCTCTACTTGCTACACAAGTGGTCTCACGCTTACAGGAAGTCTTTCAAATCAAATTGCCAGTACGTGAACTGTTCGAATATTCAACGATCGAGGCATTAGCGAAACGAATGGATCAGTTACGTAAGGGGAATGAAAAACGAGAAATTCCACCATTGGTGCCGATGGAACGTGGAAATAATATTCCACTATCTTATGCCCAACAGCGCTTATGGTTTATTGATCAATTTGCACCTAATAGTGCACTTTATAATATGCCAATGGTATGCCGTCTTACAGGGAATTGGTTACCTGAGGCATTGGAGTTGGGATGGAATCAGTTGATAGAGCGTCATGAATCTTTGCGGACTGTATTTTATGAAGAGGATGGCCATCCTGTGCAGCAGATTCAACCGTACGTTTTCCGTCCGCTTCTGCAAATGGACTTAACTAAGCTTTCATTAGAGGAGCGAGAAAGAAAGTTGGAGCAATGGATTCAAACTGAAGTCGAATCTCCATTTGATTTAGAACAAGGGCCATTATTCCGTGGGAAACTCATAAGAATTTCAGAAGAAGAATGGGTTCTTCTGTGTAATATGCATCATATTATCTCGGATGGGTGGTCGATGGAAATCTTGCTTCAAGAATGGATGGCATTTTATGAGAATGCGATTGGTGAAAAACAAGCAGAGCTGCAACCACTACCAGTTCAATATGCCGATTTTGCTCAGTGGCAAAGAGACTGGTTGAAAGATGAAGTACTATATCAACAGCTTGCATATTGGAAGGAAGAATTATCTGGTGAGTTACCAGTCTTAATGTTGCCAATGGATCGTCCGCGTCCGCCAGTGCAAACCCATCATGGATTAACTCATAATGTTTTGTTGTCACGCTCATTACTGGATAAATTAAACGAACTAAGTCGTCAAGAAGGGGCCACACTTTTCATGACCTTATTGGCATCGTATCAAAGTTTCCTTGCTCGTTATACGGGACAAACGGATATTATTGTTGGTAGCCCAATTGCAAATCGAAATTATCGAGAAATTGAGGGGCTGATTGGTTTCTTTGTCAACACTTTGGTTTATCGAGCTGATTTAAGTAATGCACCGGCATTTCAAGAGTTGTTATCTCAAGTACGGATAAAAGCATTGAAGGCGTATGAGTATCAAGATGTTCCGTTTGAGAAAATTGTAGAGGTTATCCAACCTGAACGAAATACAAGCCATTCTCCGATTTTTCAAACCATGTTTACTTTGCAAAATACGGGACAGAAGCTACCAGAATTACATGGAAGAAATATAGAAGTAATGGAAAGTAATGCTCCGATCGCTAAGTTTGATTTAAGTTTAACTGCTGCAGAAGTGGAAGAGGGTTTATTACTTACTTTTGTTTATAGAACTGATTTATTTGACAGCTTAACTATTGAATCCATGGCTGAACATTTTGGGAACTGGTTGAATGTAATCGTGAAGAATCCTGATAAATCATTAGCTAAGTTGCCTATATTATCAGGATTACAGCAAAAACAGTTGGAAGAGTGGAATAATGGTGCTGTAGCATATCCACAGGAAAGTACAATTCATCAGCTGTTTGAAGAGCAAGTAAATCGTACACCTGATGCGGTAGCAGTGGTAGATGAAAAACAGCAGTTAACGTATCGAGAGCTGAATGAAAAAGCTAATCAATTGGCCCACTATCTTCAGCAATGCGGAATTGGGAATGAATCATTGGTTGGACTTTGCTTTGAGCGTTCAATTGAGATGGTTGTTAGTATTATGGGGATTTGGAAGGCTGGAGCAGCCTATGTTCCATTAGACCCATCATATCCAGAAAGTCGCCTACGATATATTTTGGAGGACACTGGAATTCAAGTATTAGTTACGAACGAGTCATTGAAAGATTGGATACCTAAAGAAATCAAGATAGTTTGTCTAGATAGGGATCAAACAATGATTTCGCAAGAAAGCATTCTTTCACCAAAATGTGAAGTAACAGGAGAAAACCTAGCGTATGTTATCTATACTTCGGGATCGACAGGGAACCCAAAGGGTGTCTTGATACAGCATCATTCTGTAATAAACTTGTCGCATGGTTTACAAAAAGAGGTTTTCGAAGATGAGATACCATCTAACATGCATGTCGGTTTAAATGCGTCAATTGCCTTTGATGCATCTATTCAGCAATTACAAATGCTGCTTTATGGTTCAAGTTTGTATATTATTCCAAGCGAAGTACGAAGTGATCCGGAGCAGTTTGTAGCTTATATTAGGGAGAACAAGTTAGAAATCTTTGATATAACACCTTCATTGCTTCAATTACTTATAGATGTCGGATTGTTAGAAACGTGCGATGGCGTTCATGTTCCAAGTAAGGTACTGGTTGGTGGTGAAGCAATTATGCCGTCATTATGGGAACAGCTAGTAGAGACTGATAAAATCCAGTTTTATAATGTATATGGTCCTACAGAATGTACGGTTGATGCAACATGCTATCATATCAAGAAAGATAGTAAGAGAGTAACAATTGGACGTCCATTGCCTAACATCCAAACTTATGTATTAGATAGAAATAGGTTGCCAGTTCCAGTTGGTGTAATGGGGGAACTTTATATCGGAGGAGCAGGTCTAGCAAGGGGGTACTTGAATCGTCCAGAGTTAACATCCGAACGATTTATTTCTCATCCATTCAAAGAAGGCGAGAGGTTATATAGAACAGGTGATCTTGTGAGATATCTTCCTGATGGTAATATAGACTACTTAGGAAGAATGGATAATCAAGTGAAGATTAGAGGATTTCGAATTGAACTTGGAGAGATTGAGTCGACTTTACAAGAGCATGACTTAGTAAAAGAGGCAGTTGTAATGGTTAGGGAAAATCAGTCGGGAGATAAGAGGCTGGTAGCTTATGTAGTGGGCGAAGGCAGTTTAGAAGAATGGCGAGAGTATCTTAAAACAAAACTGCCAATCCATATGATACCTTCCTACTTTGTCGAAATGAAAGAATTACCGCTAACCATAAATGGAAAGATTGATCGGAAATCGTTACCTATACCAGATTATCAAGGAACACAAGAAGGATACGTGGCCCCAAGAAATGAACGTGAACATAAGCTTTCTATCATTTGGGAACGTGTGCTAGGTTCAAAACGTATTGGTATGAATGATAACTTCTTTGAAATTGGTGGAGATTCAATTCTTAGCATTCAGATTGTCTCGCGCGCGAAGCAAGTTGGTTTACAATTGACACCAAAACAAATATTTGAACACCAAACAATTGCTGAGTTGGCGCAAGTAGTCAAAGAAGAACAAGGTGTACAAGCTGAACAGGGAATTATAACTGGAGAGACGATACTTACACCTATTCAGCAAAGGTTTTTTGCACAAAATCATCCTAACCCACATCATTGGAATCAATCCATGTTCTTTAGAACGAAAGAGAAATTGGACATAGGATCACTGGAAAAGGCGGCAGGTAACCTTCTACTTCATCATGATGCTCTGCGTTTAAGATATGAACGTTTACCTAATGGGGTTTGGAAACAGTGGAATGAAGGAATAGAAGAACAATTGATGCTTACTGTCATTTCATTAGACGAAGTGCCGGAAGCTGATTGGCATCAGGTTATTCAAAAAGAGATTAATATTGCACAAGAAAGTTTGAATTTACATGATGGTCCGCTAATGAGAATGGTGTATTTTGATGAAGGTGAGCACGCTGGCCGATTATTTTGGACAATTCATCATTTAGCCGTGGATGGTGTTTCTTGGCGAATTTTATTGGAAGATTTGCAAACAGCATATACGCAAGTAGTCCAAGGGCAGAAAATTCAATTACCTATGAAGAGTACATCTTTTAAAGAATGGTCGGAGAAATTACATCATTACGCTGAAACTGGCCTATCAAAAGAAGTGCTACATTACTGGGAGGAGCAGGCTGAACAAGACGTAGTTAAATTGCCGGTAGATGGTACTATAAGTAATCCAGTAAGCGCAGTAACTGAGGAAATTACTGTGGTGTTAAATGAGAATGAGACCCGTATGTTATTGCAAGAGACTTTAAGCACTCACCGTGTCCAAATCAATGAAGTATTATTAGCAGCATTAGTACAAGCTACGGCAGCATGTACGGGGCAGCCGATATTGAGCGTAGATTTAGAGGGACATGGTCGAGAAGAGATTATTGAAGATGTTGATTTATCGAGAACTGTGGGATGGTTTACAAGTATTTACCCAGTTCATTTAAATATTACTAGTGCTAATACGCCAATTGAAGCATTAAAAGCAGTTAAAGAACAAGTTCGCAAAATTCCTAATAAGGGTGTTGATTATGGGGTGTTGCGTTACATGAACGCAACAATGTGTGAGCAATTAAGCTCCCAATATACACCGTCTATTAGTTTTAACTATCTTGGACAATTTGACCAAATGTTTTCTAGCGATGCAATGTTTATTCCGGAGAACGAATTTAAGCGTTTAGATCATGCTGCCGGTTCCAAGCGATCGCATGCAATTGATGTAATTGGGGTTGTAACGGATGGAAAACTTCAGTTCACTTGGGTATACAATGTTGGACAATTTTCCAAATCAACGATTCAAAGTATTGCACAGAATATGCTATATCAACTGAGTACATTGATTCAATTTTCAGATAGAGAATCTGCACTGACCATTTCGGATTTTGCAATGGCTAATCTTAGCCAAGAAGGTTTGACAAATGTACTAAACAAAATGCATCGCGGAAAGAACAATCAGATTACTGATTTATATCCACTATCACCTTTGCAAGAAGGTATGATTTTCCACACATTGCATGACCAAGGGGATGAACATGTTGCACCGTATATAGTGCAATTGAGTTTTATGATTCGAGGAAAAATGAATATTCCTACATTTGAGCAGGCGTGGAAATCTGTAATTCAGCGGCATGAAATTTTTCGTACAGGATTTGTATGGGACGAAATTGAAGAACCTGTACAAGTGGTGTATGAAAATATCCCATTTAAAGTGAATAAAGAAGACTGGCGTACAATGACAAGTGAAGAGATAGAGGAAAAAAGAAAAGTCTTTTTGGCATTAGATCGAAAACAAGCCTTCCAATTTGATGAAGCACCATTGATGCGGGTAACAGTCATTCAAGAAGGTGAGGAAGAATATCGGATTGTTTGGACCCATCACCACATTTTACTGGATGGATGGAGTTTACCATTAGTATTTAATGAATTACTTACAGTCTATCAGAAGAGAATGAATGGAGAAGCTGTGAAGTTACCTAAGTCCTCACCATATAAGAAATATATCCAATGGTTAAGAGAGCAAGATAAGGAGCAGGCGGAACAATTCTGGAGAGAGAAGCTAAAAGGTTTTACTGCGCCAACTTTGCTGGGCTTAGAAAGTAAAGAGGAAGAAAAAGGTTACACAGAGCAGGTTACGTATTTATCAGAAGAGCAGACTCAAGCGTTACAAGGATGGGCGAAACGCAATAAACTTACTTTGAGTACAGTAATTCAAGGTGCATGGGCATATCTCATGAGCCGATATAGTGGAGAAAATGACATTGTTTTTGGTGTAACAAGCTCAGGGCGTTCTACGGAGATTATTGATGTTGAAAACATCGTAGGTCCTTTCATTACAACGTCACCGACGCGAATTCAATTGATGGATGATATAAAATTAATAGATTGGTTGCAGAAGATACAAGAGGAAGAGATAGAAAGAAGACAATATGAGTATGCTTCTTTGACAGAGATTCAGGGGTGGAGTGAAGTTCCTAGAGGAATACCGCTGTTCAATAGTTTATATGTGTTTGAAAATTATCCAGTGAAAGAGGAGTCTTCAGAAAATCTGGAAATTGGTGAATTGGAAGGGGTAGAACAAACCCACTACCCATTAGGGTTAGCTGTAGTTCCAGGAATCCAGTTATCGTTAAAGTTAATGTATGACCGTAGTAAGTTTAATAGAGTAACCATTGAACGAATGCTGGGTCATTTACACAAAGTGTTAATGCAAATGCTCAAAAACATTGATCAAAATCTATCGGAGCTAGTATATATTACGGAAGCTGAACAAAGAAAGCTATTGGAAGAATGGAATAATAATACTATATCCTATCCACGTGAGAATGCAATTCATCAACTATTCGAAGAGCAAGTAAATCGTACGCCTGACGCGTTGGCAGTGGTAGATGAAAAACAGCAACTAACATATCGAGAGCTGAATGAAAGAGCTAATCAATTAGCCCATCATTTACAGAAATGTGGAATTGGGACAGAGTCATTAGTTGGCCTTTGCTTTGAGCGTTCAGTTGAGATGGTTGTTGGTCTCATGGGAATTTGGAAGGCTGGAGCAGCCTATGTTCCATTAGATCCATCGAATCCGGAAAGCCGCCTACAATATATTTTAGAAGACACAGGAATTAAAGTGTTAGTTACAAATGAAGTATTACTAGGCTGGATTCCTAAAGACATTAAGACAGTTTGCCTAGATAGGGACCAAGCAATGCTTTCTCAAGAAAGCAAACTTTCACCAATATGTGAGGTAACAGGGGAAAACTTAGCGTATGTTATCTACACTTCTGGTTCGACAGGGAATCCAAAGGGAGCTTTAGTACAGCACCATTCTGTAATAAACCTATCATATGGTTTACAAAAAGAAGTTTTCTCACATGAGATACCTAGTAATATGCGCGTCGGTTTGAATGCATCAATTGCCTTTGATGTATCTATTCAGCAATTACAAATGCTGCTTTATGGTTCAAGTTTATATATTATTCCAAGTGAAGTTCGCACTAATCCAGAACAATTTGTGTCCTATATTAGGGAGAATAAATTGGAAATGTTTGATATGACACCTTCATTACTTCAATTACTAATAGATGGAGGATTGCTAGAAATAAGTGCTGATGTTCATGTACCAAGCAAGATATTGGTCGGTGGTGAAGCAATCATGCCGTCATTATGGGAACAGCTAGTAGAGACTGAAAAGATTGATTTTTATAACGTATACGGTCCTACAGAATGTACGGTTGATGCAACATGCTATCATATCAAAAAAGATAGTAAGAGAGTAACAATTGGACGTCCGTTGCCGAACGTTCAAACTTATGTATTGGATAAAAATTTGTTACCTGTTCCAGTTGGTGTAACAGGTGAGCTATATATTGGGGGTGCAGGTATAGCGAGAGAATACTTGAATCGCCCAGAATTAACAGCAGAGCGATTCATCTGTCATCCATTTAATGAAGAAGAGCGTTTATATCGTACGGGAGATTTGGTTCGTTATTTACCTGATGGTAATTTAGATTACTTGAGAAGAATTGATAATCAAGTGAAAATTAGGGGCTTTCGTATTGAACTTGAAGAGATTGAAGCGAGTATAGAGAGGCATCCATTGGTAAAAGAAGCAGTAGTTTTGGTAACAGAGGATAAATTAGGAGAGCAGAGATTGGTTGCTTATGTAGTTGGAGATGGTAGTATGCATGAGTGGCGTGAGTATCTCAAGACACAAGTACCAAATTATATGGTTCCCGCTCACTTTATTAAGGTAGACGAGATTCCTCTTACAACAAATGGCAAAGTTGATCGAAAGGCATTGAACAATTTAACTATTCATAGAGAAAATAACTTCTCTACACCAATCATTCCAAGGGATGAAATTGAATATCAGTTGATTAAAATCTGGCAGGATGTGTTACAGATAGAAGATGTCTATGTAAATGATGATTTCTTTAATAGAGGAGGACATTCTCTCCTTGTAATTAAATTAGTTTCAAAAATTAGGGAGAAGTTTGGAAAAGAGATTAAGGTGTCAACATTGATTAAGAATCCAACATTGGAAGGAATCGCATGCCTTATTCGTGATAAGCATGATATGACGAAATCAGTAGCAGCGCTAGTTCCACTACAAGAATCAGAAAAAAGCCCTTTCTTCTGTGTTCATCCGTTTATGGGGAATGTATTCTGTTACATTCAACTAGCAAGATTACTTAAGAACCATTGTTCATTTTATGGTTTACAGAATCCTCTTATAGAAAAGGGAGAAATTGATGAATTGACCTTGCCGGAACTAATTCAACTTTACATTGAAGAAATCAAACGTGTTCAGCCAGAAGGCCCATATCGTCTTGGAGGATGGTCTTTAGGCGGTGCAATTGCTTATGAAATCGCAACTGTGCTAAAGAATCAAGGTGAGGAAGTTGAGTTGTTGATACTAATGGATACTAAAGTACCTTCAGAGCAAGATCGTAAAACAAGGGAGGATATGCTCTCATATATATCTGAACATTTCATTCCTAGAGATCTTACTGAGCAGGGGGAAGGCCTCTTCCATGAACAAGATATGCTTGTAGAGCGACTAATTATGGAGGGAGTACTCCCGCCTGATGCAGATCTTATGAATTTGAAGCAAGTTATCAATGCTCATAGGAAATGCCTGAACTTAATGGCAGAGCATGATTTAATACCATACTCTGGAGAAGTTCTCTACTTTAGTGCTGAGGAAGGAAAAGAGTTGTTTACAGATTGGGGACCTTTATTAAAAGGTAGAGTAAATAGGTATTCAGTCCCTGGATCACATGAAGAAATAGTGGATTCACCTGCAGTTGAAAAAATAGCTATGTATCTACTAAATGATTTTGAAGGAATAAAAGAAAGATCCATTTTATTAACGGAAAAGTAGAGAGTATAAAAGATGCAACGCTATGAACGAAAAGGGGAGACCAATACCTGCATATCAAGTGTAGGGAATAATGAATATATTAAGAGCATTACTTTTTAAGGGGATAATGTAAAAAGTAATTGGTAGAGACATAGAAATCTTTGTAATAGAAGCGAATGCCTGATGATATTACTGAGGAAAGGTGCATATTTTCATTGATATGTAAATATGCACCTTTCCTATTGTATATGCAATTTAGTAATGTGAATTTGAATTTATGTAACGTTCATATATGAAGTAATTCTTAAAAAAAGGAAGTGATTTATCATACAAATTCAAGCTGTGAAAATACCAAAGAATATTGAAAGTCATTTGTTTAAGCAACTTAGTAACTTAGTTTCAAATGAGAAGAAAGAACGAATGAAGCGTTTATTAAATTCATGCGACGTTAATAGGACCCTGATAGGGGATTTACTAATCCGATCTCTAATCTGCCAAAAGTATAAAATTAATAATGAAGAAATTAGATTTAAATATAATGAGTATGGAAAACCTTTTGTTGAAAATTTTTCTGACTTTCATTTTAATCTGTCACATTCAGGAGAATGGGTGGTTTGTACTACTGCTAATTTTAATGTGGGTATTGATATAGAAAAGATTTCAGAGATAGAGGCTCTTAAATTAGCAAAAGAATTTTTTTCAGCGGATGAATTTTATGATATATCTAATATGAATTCTGATGAACAAATTAATTGTTTTTTTGATTTATGGACATTAAAAGAAAGCTATATAAAAACGATTGGAAAAGGGCTTTATACCCCATTAAATTCATTCTCTATAAAAAAAGAATCACGAACTTTAATTTCATACAAGAATATACCTAAAAACTTTTACTTTAAACAATATAACATTGATCCAAATTATAAGTTATCTGCTTGTGCAACAAGGGATGAATTTCCGCAAGAGATAATAATTAAAGACATTTATGCAATTTGCCAAAATATATACAAATTTGAAAGTAAGGAGAAAATCAATGCAGAAGACTAAACTTTTTTGCTTTCCACATGCTGGGGGATCTGCGTTTAGTTACGCAAAATGGAAAAATCACTTTAATCCATATATTGAGGTAGTCCCGATAGAGTTAGCTGGTAGAGGATATAGAATTGAAGAAAACTTGTACCAAAGTATGGAAGAGGCAGTAAATGATGTCTACAATAAAATAGTTATGCAGATAGATGATTCGCCCTACATTCTATTCGGGCATAGCATGGGAAGTTTGATCGCCTATGAAGTAGCCAGAAAAATAAAAGATTCTAAAAACGTATCGCCTGAATTTCTTGTTTTGTCCGGTAGAAATCATCCAAATAGTAAAATAAAAAATATCCGACATAATCTTTCTAATGAGCAATTTAAAAGAGAAGTTATTGCAATGGGAGGTACACCATCTGGGGTACTGCAATCAGAAGAATTAATGGAGATTTTTCTCCCTATTCTAAGAGCAGATTTTAAAATCGTTGAGACGTATATTCATGACAAAAATACACAACCATGTGATATTGATTTTCTTATATTTAATGGGGAAAATGATGAATTTACTACATATGATCAAGTAATAAAATGGGAACGATACACAAGTAAAACGTGTACTTTTCATTCTTTTGAAGGTAATCATTTCTTTCTAAATGAAAATATTGAAGAAATAGCAAATAGTATTAAAAGAAAGTTAGATTCTAAAAGATTATCAAATAGTTTTTAGTTTTTTAAGTATACTCATAGCTAACAAAGAAAAATATGAAAGATGAAAAATACAGGCATTGCTGAAATTTTATTGAATATATGCATAGAATCCTAAACGAACTGTTTAAAGGCAGAGACTCTAAGCAAAATGTATATGAATTAACTTTAGTTTAAGTTGGCTTTACCTATAATACCATTTAGAGTCTTTATTATACTTAGTACAAAGTACATAACAGTTAGGGATGCTGTATGTAAAGCTAATGAATATGTGAAGTGAAAAGGCCGACTCTTATAATTATGAGTGGGCCTTTTGGTTTTATGGATATCAAATTAGTGAGCAACATTTCAAAGCGTATCTTGTGATATAACTAAGTAGATTTTTTTAAACAAGGGGATGATGAGATGAATAAATTGAAGGGGAAAATTGCATTAGTAACAGGGGCTAGTAGAGGGATAGGTCGAAGTATTGCCTTACATTTGGCACAGGCTGGTGCGTTAGTCGTTGTTCACTATAGTAAAAGAAAAGAAGAAGCAGAAAGTGTAGTGGATAAAATTAAAAAAGATGGAGGTTCCGCATTTGCGATTCGTGCAGACTTAAGTACTTTTAATGGCATTAATAAATTGTATTCAATGATGGATCAATCTCTTCAAAAATATATAGGTGATACTACATTTGATATCCTTGTAAACAACGCTGGAATTGGGCAGGTGTTAACGATAGAGGAATTTACGTTTGAAATATATGTAATGTTTAGATACCTAAAGGAGTCTACGTTTTTTTAGTAGGGTCTTTCTAGCTAATGATAAGGTACCAGCAAATAAACTATTTTGTCTAATTGACAAATAGAAAGTTTACATAACGTTTTTCTGGTAAATAATTATGAGTCAAATAGTGTGATCAATTAAGTTATTTAGTCCTAAATCATAAGATTTTAATACAAAATACTATAATTTGATTAATAATAGTAGTGAAAAAAATATTAAATATATCTAAGTTTTAAAGCGAATATTAGAAACTGGTGTACCGCATTCTTATTTCAATAGCACATATGCAAGTATTAAAGTCCAGAACTCATCTGGTAGCGTTATGTACAATAAGGAAATTATGGGAAATAGACAACAAAATGCTGAAACCCAAACAGTACCTGTAAAAGAGGGAGATTATATAGAATTTACTCATATAGGAGGAGAAGCAGCAAAGGAAAAAACACGCGCGACTTTAACTAACCTTGAGAATGGAAAACGGGAATATATCGGAAAGAAAAGAACATATGGGGTTACATCTACAGGATTAATAAGACAATAAACGTATAAAAAAGTTGGGGAAATCCCCAACTTTTTTATACGTTTTAGTCAAGAAGATTCCTTCTTCAAGGAATGAGAAGTGAGTAGGTAGAGGTAAATTGGCTTCGAATAAGGTATGGCAGGAAGCTTTATCAATAAGTATGCAAATATTTAAAAAACTAATTTTTATACAAAAAGTGTATACTTACGACAAAAAAATTTACTTTAACCAACAATTTTGTTTTTAGTAAATTTAAGGTGTGTAATTAATATACATTTTTCGAGGAAAACGCAGAATTCTGTCAAATTATCTTCATTTACATGACTGTGAACGTGGTATAAAAATGAAGCATATCCAAAATTATTAAAGGGGCTGAAAAAATGATTAAAAAACTTATTATTGGTTCTATTGTTTTAGGAACAGCAATAGGAGTAAGTAAACCTACATTTGCTTCAACAAATTATTCTCCATCACAGTTTCAAGATAGGGGAGATGCCCAAGTTCAATCAATACCATCGCCATGGCAGTATTTAGGGCAAACCTCTAGGGAACTTCAAATTAAAACTAAGGATCCAAAAGTGCTTGCTTTTGAATTAGCAAAAGAAGCTCCATTTTACGAAGATGAATTAGTGGATGTGTGTTTTGCAATCTTAAGAGAAAATGTAGATGTAGTATATTGGACAAGTAAGGAATGGGCTAGATTTGAAGTAGGAAATTACGAGTTTAAACATGAAATGAAAATTTATAGAGATAAAGAACGTCAGCAATTAATTACTTCAATAGAATCATAAAAAAAGAAGCTATCTTTAGTAAGATATGCATCCAATAATGTAGACAGGAAAAGAGAGCACATAAAACTGTTACGATATTGGAAAGTAAACTAAAAAAACAAGTATAATTACTTGTTTTTTTAGTTACAGTAATTATTTAGAAGGCTTAGCTTGTATATGTTCACATACATTTATTGGATAACCATAATCCTCTCTATACTATGATTGGGATACAAAAGCTAGAAAGGTATCAATCCATTTATTCTTAAATTGAATTAACATTCCTCCGTCATGGTAGGTTTCGTTATATTTTGAAAAAACACTTCACAAACAATATGTATTACTTTATGGGAACATTATTAAATTTGAACGATATTAACAATGCTTTGTTGATAATTAGCTAAAAAAGTATTGTACGATTAAATGTATTGTGTTACATTTGTGTTACAAGGTTGTTACGAAATATTATAATTATTTCTATATCATTTCCTTTTGTTTCCTTAATGTTACGAAAGGTATAGACGTGTTATGTGTATAGGAGTGTGTGTAGTAAAGAGTCTGAGTTGAAAATACGTGCACACTTTAAATTTCCTTTCTGTCTGAATGAAGAAGACTACCAACTAATTAAAGGGTTCAAAGTAACAACTTTAAATAAAATGTGCTTCCTTTCCCACACACAATTTAGTACATATTTAAAGTACAGCCTAGTTGCTACACAGACTCTTGTACATATAAACATTAAGGTGAAATAGAGATAAGGATTTATTACATAATAAGCATTACTTAGCTAAACGTAAAAATATTATCTGTGCATTTTTATGAAATGTTAAAATGTCTAGATGATATTTTTTGAAGATTTCTTGGATATGTTTATGAATAACAATTTCTAATACTTAATGATTCTCTACTACTGCAATATCCAATAATTTATGTAATAGGATTTATAAGGTGTATGTACATTCACTTATATAGGGAAAATGAGGTTTTTCATATGAAGTATAGTTATAAAGTGTTTATATTTATTTGGACAATTATTTTATTGTTTTTTCTACTTTATTATGGTTACAGTGAAATTTCCGAAAACGAGCAAGTGCCAGTCATAACAATCAAACAATAAAAATAAGAAATACTACAAAAGCAAAACATAATAAAAATAGATACCCGAAAATGTTTAAGAACAGGAACAATTACATGCATAAACAACCTTACGATTTCCATGCATACCCCACGTCATTTGGGCAATAGGGGAAAAGTATTATTATTTGGCGTGCGCAATCTTCCATCACTAGTAGAAACGGAAAGTTCCGTATCCCTGCTGAAGGAGGAAGATGTCTACCTGCCAGGGGGCGGATCTATTCAGCATCTAGAAATATTGGAATTAAAAGTGTAGAAAACAAATAGTGAAAAGGGAACATATCTTGTGTTTCCTTTTTTATTCTTGTAGATAAGTCTGGGGAGAAAACGGGGATTTCTGCACGTAACATAGATCTCATCGGTATACTAATTGTGTTTTACGTATAGCTGGGAGTTGGTGTGATGGTATTTGCAATGGATGTGAGATTCCGCCATTCTTTTCATGAAATTGAATCTTTAGACATTCCAAATATATTGTTTCCGAGTCAGTGCAGGAAATTGTATCAAGTGATTGGAATCGGCATTCAAGAAGAATTCCGCAATCCCTATGTCATTATAAAAGAGCAACATGGTTCCGTTACATTCCGATTACCAGAAGAATTATCAACATGGGTGCAGAACAAATTATTACTTGTTAAAGGGGGCCAGTTTGTTTCCATACTGCATTTCAGTTAGCCATGCGAAGTTTTGTGCCATTTTTTGATCTCGGATATAAAAAGAATAGTCTGTCAGGTTAGGTGAGGAGATGCCACCTCTGACTTTCACATCATACGTAGGATGTGGTGTAACTTGAATCAATTCAGATTTATGATTCTGAATAAACATTCTAACCTTTTCAAACTTGCTAATTACGGGCTGTATCTCCATTTTAAACCGATCATAGGGATATGTTTTATTTTTATTGTAATACCTATCCAGTTCAATCAACTCTGACACTGCTGTATCAAATTCACTCTTTACTTCAGAATTTACTTTTTGCAACCATTCTTTTGCATAAGAGCGGAATGAAGATTTATAAAACAAATTCATATCAAAACCAGCTAATGTGAGTGGCTTTCCTTTTTCTTTTTGTTCTTTCATATAGGTAAATAATTGTTCAAGTTCCTCAGTTTTCCATACAGAGTATAAGGATTGTTTCATCGCTTCTGTAGCGGTTGAGTTATCAAAATTTTGCTGAACAGCTGCTGCTTCCCAAAGCCCTATTTCAAATGCAATCACATCATATTCAAGGTGTAACAGCTTGGGAGGAAGTGCTGGAAGACGGGATCCCTAAGAAAGCAAAAAAACTTGGTGTGAAATAATCAGTTATTTGTGATGGTGGATTCTCCTAGGTGGAGGGTTCGCCGTTTTTTATTATATGTTATGTTGTGGTTTTTATATAAAGCATATTGAAAAGATGGATTAAATCTTCTGGAATGATGTCTCCATAATTAATAACTTGTACAATAACCTTTCAATTATCACTAAATCCATTCATATCAACAAGTTGTCCCATATATCCCTTTGTAGCAATATCTTTTAAAGTACGTATAAAAAATGCCCTTTATCTTATCTTTATCTTATCTTTACCTTATCTTTAAATTTTTATATTAAACTTAAAACCTTAAAGTATTGATGTTTGAGTCTAAAAAGGGCGGGAGATAGATGTTCATTACATAGTTTGTAAATAACCAATTACCTTTGAAAAATTAAATTTTTTATACGAGGAGGAATATATGAAGGATACAAGTAAAAAACAAATTATAAAAGTGTTCCTTATTAGTATTTTAGGCTTAGGAATAATACTTGGAATGCTATATTTTAATCATAAAACCAATATTCAAAAAAATAAAGCGCTAGCCACCGAAAAACGTGTATTGCAATATGAATCTACCTTGAAGAAAGAATTAGAAAAATATAATTTAGGAGAGAAAACAGCAGTTTTATTAGGAATTATGTACCAAGAGAGTAGAGGTGAGGGAAACGATCCTATGCAGTCATCCGAATCACTTGGATTAAAGCCAAATGAAATTCAAGAGACAAGCTTGAGCATTGAACAAGGGGTAAAACACTTTGCTAAAATGTACAAATATGGAACGGACAAGGATGTTAGCATGGATACAATTATTCAAAGCTATAATATGGGGCCAGGTTATATTGATTTTGTTGCTAGTCAAGAAGTTAAACAACACTCGGAGGATTCAGCCAAAAAGTTTTCTAAGATGAAAGTTGATCAAAATCCAGCGATGTATACTTGTGGTGGAAATAAAAATAATTTTAGGTATCCATATTGTTATGGTGATTTCAAATATGCCACAAAGGTAAATGAAAAAACAAAACTTATTGAAGAACTTCTTCGAAATGTACATAGCGCTTCTAAATAAGTTGCAGAATGAAATATAATGATACCGTCAGTTAATAATAATAATAATAGCTAAGAAAAAACTACTTCCTTTCTTAATTCACATAATTTTCAAAAATAAATCCTGTGGATGTTAATATTTGTTATATAATATATTTGTCAAAGCATTACCCCTAAAGTTTCTACAGTCAATCTGTAAGATAGTTTGTTTGGTCCTTATATTCGCCTTAAACTAAAAAGAACTTGTAGAGATTCCTACAAGTTTTTTTGTTTTAAGGGTTAAATGTGGATTTCAAATATAGTTGTAATTTTTTGAGGGGGAAAAGTAAATGTTTATAAAAACAGAAAGGTTATTAATACGGAAATTTGAGTTCAAAGATTGGCAAGCTGTTCATGAGTATACATCAGATATCAATGTTATGAAATACATACCTGAAGGGGTTTTTACTGAAGAAAATACAAGAAACTTTGTGAATGAAAACATTGGTGAAAACGCTAAGAACTTTCCTGTAGTATTAATTGATAAAGATATTCTGATTGGTCATATAGTTTTTCATAAATATTTTGGTGAGCATACATATGAGATTGGTTGGGTGTTCAATCCTAAATATTTCAATAAAGGATATGCTTCTGAAGCAGCACAAGCTACATTGGAATATGGCTTTAAGGAAATGAAATTACATAGGATTATAGCTACATGTCAACCACAAAATACCCCATCATATCGAGTAATGGAGAAGATTGGAATGAGAAGAGAAGGCTATTTCAGGAAGTGTATACCACATGGGAATGAATGGTGGGATGAATATTATTACGCTATTTTAGAAGAAGAGTAGTGTTTCAGAATGCATCATTTAAATTGACACTCTTATTCCTAAATAGGCAAGTTGACTATCTTTATTGGGGATTCTTGCTACTAAAGGCGAAGTTTATTTTCAGTATCGCTGACGTGCAAAACTTTGTATAATCTGATCTTATCTCTAAATCACAACTGTTACCCCATCACCATCAAGTTAAAGTTTCATTTTATTTTGCTAACTTGATCGTGATGTGACGTAACCTTAATTATTTAAAAATTTTAAAAAGGCCCCTTAGTCATGTTAAAGGGACCTTGATCACGCAAATGATCTGTAAACCAATTCATTTTATATATATATAGATCATTTGTATAATAATTTTTATAAATAATTGCTAAATAGTGAATTTACATAAATGCTTTTAGTAGTTCTTGAATTAATGGGATTGCTCCACCTATAAATTTTAAAACTGCCATTGCGATTTCCATATTATTCTCTCCTCTTTTTCGTATTAAGATGTAATAAATCTTTATAACCTTATTATAGTAAGCGCTTACAATTATAACAATACATTTTCGTATGCAATATTGCATATTTATACATTAGATCTCTATTATTCATTTTTTAATGGTACTATAGCGAGGTGAGAGTCTTTAAGGGTTCTGCTTAATAGGAGGAAATATGGAAAGAGTGCAAGCGATTTACAGTAATCAAAAATTTAAGAGTTGGGTTAAACAGGTATTAGCTGTAGGAGGAGTAATAGGGTGCTGTTATTTGGTGTTATATGTTTTCTGTTTCTTAGTTATCATGTAAATAGTATACAACTAAACTAGTAGAGTCTTGCCTAGAAAGGTAAGGCTCTTTTATTGTAGTACCTGGAGATGAGCAAACTACATACAATATCTCTCAGGTTTTTCAGATCACTTTGTACGGTTTCTTGTTTAGAACACTAATTCCTAGCATTGAAAACAGAATTCTATGGATAAAAAATATGTTTTTACTAGATACATATTAAAAAGACAAGCATAAATTATATTAGATTTTGACAAAGTCTTTTTGATTTCGAAAAGGATTTAAATCTTACTTATAGATTTGATTCCTTTTTATATAATATAATCCTTATATTGATACGTAAATATAATACAGTAATAATGATTTAAAAGCAAGAATTTTAGTAGCGGTACATTCACACATCCATCAACTTAAGATTTTAAAGTAGCTCTTAAACAAAAAAATTCTTTTTTTAATTAATTAATAGTAAACAAGAAAGATTGGCAAATTAACAACTAAAGAGATTTATTCAGGTAAAATCTATCAAAAGGTCCTTTACAAAATTTATACATAATTCAATTACAAAATAATGTAAAAATTATGCATTTTTGTAAAATAAATTCATTGACACTTGTGTATATAAGTAACTATACTCGTTACATCAAATTGAATGCGTGTTAATACGATTTCATTATTATGACAAACATGTAAATATAAAAATAGAAAATCTCAATTTGATAAATACAATGGTAGAGGTGTTTATTTTAATGAAGCACAAATTAATTGCAACAGGTATCCTTGCAGGAGCTATATTATCCTATTCTTCTAATATTTTAGCAGATACTCATAAATTCCCTGATGTTCCTACATGGGCTGATAAATCCGTTAATTATTTAGTTGATAAACAGGTATTAAATGGTTATCCAGATGGAACTTTTGGTTCAAATGACTCATTAGACAGAGCTTCGGCTACAAAAATTATGACAAAAGTTTTAGGTATACAAATTGATCCTAATGCAAAACCATCTTTTACAGATTCACAAAACCACTGGGCTACTCCTTATATTGCTGCTGCTGAAAAAGCTGGGATTGTTAAAGGTGAAGGTAATGGAATCTTCAATCCATCCGGAAAAGTAACTCGCGCTGCTATGGCTACGATGCTAGTAAATGCATATAAACTACAAAGCACACCAAATCATAATGATCAGGTTAGATTTGAAGATTTAAAAGGGCATTGGGGAGAAAAATATGCCAATATTTTAATAGATTTAAAAATCTCTAATGGTACCGAGAACGGTTGGCAACCAAATAGATTTATAACACGTGCTGAAGCTGCTCAACTTACTGCAAAAACAGATATGTTACAACAAAATTTAAACGATGAAAAAGAGGTTATTACTGCTACCTCATATGAAGATTTAAATTTAACAGTGGCTTCGAAAATTACAGCTCAAGAGATTGATAGTTTTATTGCGAAATATCACTCGGATAGTCCTTTAGTTGGACATGGGCAAGATTTTATCAATGCGCAAAATCAATATGGCGTGAGTGCTCATTATTTAGCAGCGCATGCGATTTTAGAATCTGGATACGGAAAATCAGAAATCGCATATCAAAAACATAATCTATTCGGTCTACGTGCATATGATGGAGATCCGTTTAAATATGCAAAATATTTACCAAGCTACGGGGATAGCATTGCTTATAACGCTAATTATGTACGAGAAAGATATTTAGAAGAAAGTGGTATGTATTATAACGGCCCAACATTAACTGGCATGAATGTGAAATATGCATCAGATAAAGGCTGGGCTAAGAAAATTGCGGGTATTATGGAACGTATTAAACCGTTTCATGTAGAAGACTATACATATGCAAAAAAATTACCAAAGAATCCTGAAACATTAGATGTCGACGCGTTATCGAATGAAATTCCATATAAAATGTATGCAGACGGTTCAAGCTCAAATGTTGTATCATCAGCTGCTTACTACCAGGTACCTTATCCATTTAATTTAAAAATTAAAAGTAGACCAGATGTAGCTGTCGAGGAGAATAAAGTTGGTACAGTAACCCCTGGAACAACCATCTTTATTTATCGTGAAGATCCAAATGGATGGGTAGAATTCTCTTTTGAAGCTAATGGAGAAAAATATTGGACATTAAAAAATAAATTAAGTATGTAATTAAAAAGATCTATTTCATTAGTTTTAATCGTTTAGATTTTAATCTCATATAATTGGGAGACAAGTTTTTTAATTTCTTAAAATAAAATTAAGTATACAAGAAAAGTTAGAGAATTATTTTCTCTAACTTTTCTTCGCTAGTATTTGAAATTAAAAAGATGGTGGAGTTATCCCAAATATAACAGTGACTTTGTTTAAAGAAGTGTTTTCCCATTTATGCTTTGTATAAGGTGGGATTTTAACACTATCACCTGTATTGAGAAGTAAAACCTCATCATTTAGATATAGTTTTGCTTGTCCCTCCATAATAAATGCTATTTCTTCCCCTTTATGTGCCACAGGCTCCATAGATGAAGCAGTTTCAGGGAACAGATTCATTAAAGCCAATTCTAGTGCTCCATCTAAATTAGGAGATAATAACTCATATGAAACATTGCCGCTTTCAGGAAAAGTTATTTTTTTCCTTTGGTTAGCTCTTACAACTAATTCTTCTGTATTGGTATCCTCTAAGAAAAAGTTAAACAATGGAATATTTAGTGCTACAGAAATTAATTTTAGTGTTTGTAATGAAGGATTTGTGATTCCTTTTTCAATCTGACTTAACATGGAAGGTGTTATATCAGCTAACTCTGCTAAACGTTTACTGGTTAATCCGGCCCCTTTTCTAAATGCCCTAATTTTGTGACCAACATTAATATCGTTCATATATGTAATCCCCTTTAAATAAGTAAATAAAATTAAATTATTATTAATTTTATTTACTTATACTTAATATATTGTTAATATATACTTAATTATAATAAATTATTATTAATTTTAAAACATCATATGTACATATGGCAGCAGCTGCGAAAAAATGGGAAAAAGATTTAATTAGAAACAAAGGGGTTACTATTTTTAAATATACAGCGGGCTATAGTAAAGCAGTAGAAGAAGGAAGAATACAAGTTAATAAGAATCAAATGTGCTATTTGATTGACGATGAAAAATCAAAGCATTTATTTTAAGGTTATGCAGTAGCTGATACTCGTCTGAATAATTGATATACAAATAAAAGTTGGTGAATGGCATCCTCTATTTGTATATCTACCATGTGGAATAGGATTTGGTGGAGTTTCATTCAGTTTAAAAATTATGGTATGTGATCATGTACATGTAATTTTTGCTGGGCCTACCCATTCTCCGTATATGCTATTAGGTATGATGACCGGATTATATGATGGGATTTCCATACAAGATTTTTAATGAAAAGGAATCTAATAAGTAAAGGACAACTTAAGAGTAGACTTCAATGCTGTATTGTAAAATTTTTAAGGAAGTGAAAATAGTATGAAATCAGCTTTAAATAGTATTATGATCTCTTCGATTCTTGCAGTAGGAGGGATCATTGCGCTTTTGTTTAATTTAATGGGGGATCAAGATTGGATCTGGAATTGGGTAGGGCTATTACTGGCATATCTATCTTTGGGCATTTTAATCGGTTTATATAATAAAACTGTGGATCACAAAACATTTCCTAAAATACTAAAAAGAACTTTGTTTATTTCCTTTAATGCTACTATATTAGGGATAATAATAGGGGTAACATACCAACTATTAGGAAAGTGGAATCTTACTATAATGATGTATTATTGGTTGATAATTTTATTACTACATTTAATTACTATAATAACATTAGTCATCCTAGTATTTGAAAACCGTAATAGTAAAAATTATAGCTTACTATATAGTTTTATTATAATTTTAAACATTGTCCTTACCTTAGGACCAGTATTATTTCCAGTAGTTCTGACTATTATAGGAAATGCCATGAACGCTAGTGCAGGGCACTAATTTTCACCTATACAGATTATTATTAAGATAGAAAGAAGATTATAATATGAAAATTAAGCTTAAGAAAAAGAGAATTATAAGTGTATTGTTGGCTATTACTTTAGTAGCAATAGGGTATTACGTGTTTCAATCTATTACGAATCCTAAGCTGGTAAATGCGGAAGAGGCAAATAGTGTTCAGCAAGTGAGCAGTCTACCTAAAAATGAATTAAAAAAATTGATACCTAATCGTTTTGATGGTAAAGAAAGAAAAGTTGCATATTTAACTTTTGATGATGGACCTGGAAAATATACAGCTAATCTATTAGATGTACTAAAGAAAAATGATGTGAAAGCAACATTCTTTTTAATTGGCGATAATGTGAAAAGGTTCCCAGATTTAGTGAAACGAGAGCATGTAGAAAACAATTATGTGGGCATGCATAGTATGACACATGATTTTAAAAAGCTATACACCAATCAGGAATATGTGAAGGAAATGAAAGAAGATCAATCTTTAATTAGAAACGTTATTGGATACACACCGAAATTAACACGTCCACCATATGGATCAATGCCTGGCTTAAATGAATCACTTCGAAATGAAGTGGTAGGAAATAATTTGAAAGTATGGGATTGGACAATTGATTCTTTAGATTGGAAATACAATAAATTACCCGTTGATGTAGCAGCTGCAAAGATTGTTCAAAATGTCTTAGCAGGTGCGACGTCTTCAAAGGAAATTGTTTTAATGCACGATATTCATCCACAATCTGTCGCGGCAGTTCCAGCAATTATAAAAGGGTTAAAAGAAAAAGGGTACGAATTTGAAGCTTATGATGAGAACAATCATTTTCCAATAAACTTTTGGCATGATAATCGTATATAAAGAGATATATTAGTTAAAAGAAAATCAGAATGGAATAAGCAATTCATATAGGGTTTAAATATTTGTAAGAGCGTGTTTAGATAGATGAAAACACGCTCTTTTTACTGAACTATTTTATTGTAGATTTAAGTATAGGCTTTCTAATTTTAGAAAAATTTATATGATTTTTTCATTCATTTCTACATAAGCGTTGGATATTTCGTATGTTTGGCCAGAATGAAAAGAGTTTATTAAACCATTCATTATTCACGTTCTTCTTCATATATTTGTACCACAATTATTTTTTTGTTGTTAAAACTAGTTTTTAAGAAGCATATGTTTTAGCAACTGCAGAAATTCTGTATCACTTTTATCATTTTTTATATAATCCTGTTCGTAGTTAAAAATCATTCGTACTAACATAAAAGCTGTAAGCGGTAATGGTACCTTATGCAAAGCTCCTTGCT
>NZ_QXCO01000035.1:0-48772 GCF_003458115.1 Bacillus sp. ISO11
GGGCTATTACAATAACAAAAGATTTCAAAAAAGATTAAACAACCTTAGTCCTATTGAATTTGGAACTAAGGCTGCTTAATGAAAAGACACCTAATCTATTACTGTCTACTTGACAGGGGTAAGACCAATATGCTAAAGTCATCTTTTTCTACCTTATTATTTTACTAACTCTCCATTATAAGCTTTTATATTAAGCGGAGCAGTTAAAAACTGTGCTGCTTTACTAACGAAAGATGTGAAGTGTTCACTCGTATTATGGCTCGCAACTGCTGCTTCATCTTTCCATACTTCTACCATCGTATAAACACTTTCTTTTTCTGTATCTTTATATAAGTCATAAGATACATTTCCACTTTCTTCTCTTGAACCATGAATGAGTGGCTGAATTTCTTCTAAAAATGCTTGTTGTTTTGCTGGGTCTACTTGAAATATTGCGTGAATAATAATCATGGTGTTTCCCCTTTCATATTCCATATATTTCTATGATCTAATTAGATTACTTCCACTCAGCAACTTTGTCAATTGGAAGACGTACTGATTGGTAACCACTGTCAGCAGCTTTCCCGATTGAAATTAGCATTACTGGTACGTAGCGTTCTTTATCTAGTCCAAACGCTTCTGCGATTTGGTCTTTTTCAAATCCACCAATTGGACAAGTGTCATAACCGTGCGCACGAGCTGCTAGCATAAATTGCATCGCTACAAGACCACCGTCAATTAATACTGTATCTTTCATTACTTCTGGTGTAACCATAGAGAAGTAAGCTGAAAGTTTTTTCATTTGATCTTCTTTTACTTCTGCTGGCATAAGTCCACGCTCTACTGCTGTACCATAAATTTCTTCTGCGTTATCAAAGTTGTTTAAGTCACCAAATAAAGCGATCATTGCTGAAGATGTTTCTACTTGAGATTGATTGAATTTCGCAAGTGGCGCAAGTGTTGCTTTCGCTTCGTCACTTTCAATCACTACGAATCTCCATGGTTGCATGTTTACTGAAGATGGTGCAAGTGTTGCTTCTGTAAGAATTTCTGTCATTTCTTCTTTGCTAATTTTCACTGAAGGGTCGTACTTACGAATTGAACGACGTCCTGTTAAAATTTCGTTAAAATCATTTGTTTTTACTGAGTTAGTCATAGTTGTATTCTCCCTTTTTTATAATTCTTTTATATTTTCTTGAATGTGATTTAACATATTTAAAAGATTATCGCGTTCTTCCTCACTTAATCCTTTAAATGCAGATGCTGCAAAACGTTCTTTTTCCTCTTGAAATGCTTGAATTTTATTTCGTCCCTCTTCAGTAAGAGAAACTAACGTAATTCTGTTATCATCTGGATTTTTACGTCTTACAATCATTTCATTGGCCTCAAGCTGCTTTAAATGCCTTGTTATCGCAGCATTATCAATATTCACTTCTTGTTGAAGTGCTTTTTGACTAATTTCACCTACTTCATATAACTGAAGTATAAGCTCTAATCGAGACTGGCTCATACCCGTACACCCTTCAAATTTCGAACTTACTTCTTTATTTAGAAAGTGTAATTTATATAAAATAATCGCTTCTTTTGAGCATGAACTTGTCAAATTAACCCTCCTTTACAATCAAAATAAAAACATTTGATGTATCAATAGTTGATATGTCAATTAATATAATCTATATCGATTTAGAATGCAAGCATTTTGTTTTCATTTTATTTTTTCCAAATTAAGGCGCTTTGTAGCGTTACAAATAATGTTAATTGCACTATAATAATACTAATTTAAAGAACTGGAGAGTGATTGATAATGCGGCAATATACAAATAGAAATGAGGAATTGAAAATGGAAAATGAAATGAGGATATTCACAAATGACAACAATAAATATAGGGATTGTCGCGCACGTAGACGCTGGCAAGACGAGTTTGACTGAGCGTATTCTTTATGAAACGAATGTGATTAAAGAAATTGGCCGAGTAGATAGTGGTAATACACAAACTGACTCAATGGAATTAGAAAGACAACGCGGAATTACGATTAAAGCATCTGTCGTTTCTTTCTTTATTGATGCTGTAAAAGTAAATGTCATTGATACACCTGGACACGCTGATTTTATCGCTGAAGTGGAGCGATCATTCCGCGTTCTAGACGGTGCGATTTTAGTTATCTCTGCCGTTGAAGGTGTGCAAGCACAAACAAAAATTTTAATGCGAACATTACAGAAACTAAACATACCGACTATTTTATTCGTTAATAAAATTGATCGTAGTGGCGCAAACACTGAAAAAGTTATGAAACAAATAAAAGAGGTTCTTTCAAATGAAGCATTCCCCTTCTACTCTGTTCTAAACGAAGGAACGAAAGAAGCCCGGATCATTGAATACAAATCATATGACGATTGTATGGAACTGTTAGCACCATTTAATGAATCGTTACTTGAATCATATGTAAATAACGAAATAATACCGGACGCACTATTAAGAGAAAAACTAGAACAGCAAATACAGCAAGCGAATGTGTATCCAATCTTTTTCGGTTCAGCAATGACTGGTATGAGCGTAACAGAACTTCTTGAAAAACTTCCGGCTCTCATTCCAGCTCTTACATCGGCACAAGAGGAACCATTATCCGGTGTTGTTTTTAAAATTGAACGTGAACCTTCTGGAGAAAAGGTTGCTTATATAAGAGTTTTTTCAGGTAGCTTACATGTTAGAAAATATGTTAATATACAGCGCAGTAAGTCTCTATTCCATAAAGAAAAGATAAAAAAAATGTGCCTATTTCATAATGGAGATACCGTTCAAACTTCTACCGTTCCTAGCGGTGAGTTTTGTAAAGTGTGGGGGCTGAATGATATTAAAATTGGTGATATTATCGGTGAACGTACGGATTATATAAAAGATATTCACTTTGCCGAACCACAAATGGAAGCTGCCATTGATGCGGTACCTAAAGAGCAAATTCATAATTTATACGCTGTTCTTATGGAACTCTGTGAAGAAGATCCGCTCATTAAAGTTTGGAAAGACGATGTTCATAATGAACTATATATTCGCCTTTTCGGTGAGGTACAAAAAGAAGTAATTGAAACAACACTTTATGAGAAATATAATTTGCAGGTTAATTTTTCAAATACGCGAGTTGTATGTATCGAGAAACCAATTGGCGTAGGCAATTCTGTTGAAGTAATGGGTGAAAAAGAGAATCCATTTTACGCAACAATCGGATTCAAAGTTGAACGTGGTGAACTTAATTGCGGTATAACATATAAATTAGGTGTTGAGCTCGGCTCACTACCTTTAGCATTTCATAAAGCGATTGAAGATACGGTATTTCAAACGTTAAAACAAGGATTATATGGGTGGGAAGTTACAGATATTATCGTCACGTTAACACATACTGGTTATGCTAGTCCTGTTACAACAGCGAGTGACTTTAGAAACTTAACACCGCTCGTTTTAATGGATGCTTTAAAACAAGCTGCAACATATGTATATGAACCAGTTAATGCGTTTGAATTAACTGTACCGGAGCAAGCAATTAGTACCGCAATGTATAAGCTCGCTGCCGTTCCAGCAACTTTTGCAGAGCCTATATTCAATAACAATTCTTATCAGTTAACAGGATCATTACCTGTTGCGAAAACAGAGAGTTTCAAACGAATACTACATTCATTTACAGAAGGAGAAGGCATATTTACAACGAAGCCAGCTGGTTTCACAAAACTTATGGCTCCCTTCCCTACTCGAAAACGTGTTGATTATAATCCGCTGAATCGTAAGGATTATTTACTTCATGTTTTGAAGGCTTATTAAAGTAAAAGAGGTGCAATTCGCACCTCTTTTGCATGTATTAATAGGTTAGTTTGTCCTAACAACTTCTTTAAGTTTTCCTATTATTTTCGCTATAGCCTCAATTGAATTTTCCGTTTCATATCCCCCAACATTTACAGAATGATTTGCATTTTTGACAACTTCAATCTGTAAATTCGTTTTATATAACTGATCAATTTGATCTGCATTGTATTGGTGATCTTTATCCCCAATAACTAAAAACCCTTCGTGTCGACTATGTAAGATAGAATCAAAAATTGTATCAAACGTCAGTAAAGGTGTAAGTAGTATCATTTTTGACTGCGCGAATTCTTCTCTCTTCATTAAATCATTTGCAATCGGAATTGTTCCGAGTGACTTCCCTAAAAACATAGTCTCGTTGTATTGCTCATCTTTTAATACTTCATTTATTACAGGATTAATATCATCCATCATTACTTTCGTTACTTCTTCCATTGGTTTATTCATTAATTGTCCATCATAAGAATAATGAATATGTACAACATCTATTTTATGTTCAAGCATTAACATCGTTGCGTAATAAAATAACGGCTTATCATAATTGTATCCTGAACCTGAAAACATAAAGCAAACGGTACTAGAGCCTTTTTCGATATATGTGTAATAAATTACTTTGTCATTTATATGTACCTCTTTTTTAGTTCCCTTCACCATTTTCCCCTCCGAATACATTTACTTTTGTAATACGATATGTTCTGTGTGAACTGATACATCCTTTACTTTCTCTTTTATAAATGCAGGCTGTAAGTTATATGTATGCAGTTCTTCTACTGGCACCCATCTAAACAAATACGTTCTACCCTCTTCTTCCAAAATATATTGATCTGCTCCACTCGCAGGTAACTCATGTAGCTCTACTTCATAATAAAAACTAATTTCATGAAACTTTCGCTCAGAAAGTGTAAAGAAATTTTCTACTGACCATATTAATCTCTTCCCTTTAATAGGAACACCTAGTTCTTCTGCAAGTTCTCGTTGTAACGCATCCTCACTATTTTCTAGCATTTTCACTCTTCCGCCTGGTACATACCAATAATGTTCCCCTTTGTTTTGAAGAATAAGTATTTTATTATCCAGTTTACAAATTGCTCCGACGCGGTAATTAAAACATGTTTCCTCTACTTTAAACGTAAGATCCAATCTTAACGCCCCCCTTATACAAATATTGAATTATTACAAAACAATTATGTAATTGCTGTACAAATAAGGTTACTAAATTTATTCACTTCATTCAATCATTTTCTAATTTTCTGAACCATTACTTTTCATCGTTACAAGTGTATATACATATGTTACAATCATATTGCACACTAGAAAACATTATGGGGGTACGGATGGAAACGTTATTAATCCAGCAAACTGAGAAATCAAATAAGTTTTGGAAAATCGTTGTGAAAGAAAAAGACTATGTTGTGTTTTACGGAAAAATCGGCACAGCTGGCAGTGTGAAAGCGAAAGAGTTTGAAACAGAAGAAGAATGTATGAAAGAAGCTAACAAACTAATTGCTTCCAAACGTAAAAAGGGATATACAGACCCGTTGCCTGGGGAAGATTACATAAAAGAAAAAACGATAACAGAAGAAGAATTTTGGGAACTACTTAATCGTGCAAAAACGAAAGGTGAAGACCAAGAAGAACAAATAGAATGGCTTACTTCCCACCTTGCTAAACGTACAGTACATGAAATTGTAGCTTTTGATACGCATATGCATCGTCTTTTGAAAGATTCCTATACCTCCCGTTTATGGGCAGCAGCCTATATTATTATGGGTGGTTGTTCAGATGATACTTTCGATTACTTCCGCGGATGGTTATTATATCAAGGAAAAGAGACATACGAAGCTTGTATTGAAGATCCAGAACGATTAATTCCTGTATTAGAAAATTTGAGTGAGTATGACGTCCCAGAAATAGAAGAACTTTCTTTATATTTCGGTTTCACTGTATATGCAGAAAAAACTGGTGACGAAGATGATACTTACTTTACACTTTACCATGTCTTATCTAATGAAGAATTCGACGATGTAGATTTTGAATTTGACTGGAATGAAGATGATGAAGAAGGTTTAAAAAAGATGTTTCCTAAGCTATGGGAGATGTACGGAGAAGAACCGATTGAGTGGTAGATTAATTATTCGTGAAAAAGTGCCTTGTTTCTTTAGTAACAAGGCACTTTTTTTGATACTATATTTAAATTATCATCTTTCCACTCTCCCACCACTCCATAAAAGTCTTTAAAGAAGGAGCAACCCACGTTCTACTATCATTTTCATGGTTCCATACATATATATCATCTCTTTGTACTTTTCCATTCAAAATGGAATAGCCAAACAAATCACCATTTCCCCCATCAGCAAAAAATAATAAACAGTCAAAAGGCATGTATAAATCCTTAAAATCAACTATATTTCTCATACTCATATTTTCAGTTTTAATTTTTGAAGCAGACCATATAAAGTCACCGTATTCACCTTCTATACCGTTTGTTTCCTGTAATAATTGATATAAATCATTCGGTAACTCCACATGTAAACATTTTTGTATATCAGTAAGTTCATCCTTCGTAGCTGGGTTTTTCAAGCTTAAATTTGATGAGATACTGTGAATGGTGTCTTTCCACATCACCTTTTCCTCCTTATGTGCAATCAAGCATATTCAAAGAACTCCGCTAAATTTATTGATACCATCTTTCTAACAATTCCTTCTCCCTCTCGCCTGAAATACCTGCTTTTAATTCCCATTCTTCCGTACTCTCCATCCACTCATACACATCTGTAACTGTCTCGTCTATTCTTCTAAAAGTAAGCCCTTCATTAACCGCACTTTCGATACAAATAGAAAACCCGCCTCTCCACGGCTTCGTCCCACCATCTAATGGGAAAGTTTCTGGAATCCACAAAGGCATTTCTGTCCAAGGCTGCACATTGTGTTCACTCATAAACGATTCGTCTACCCAAACAAATTCAGCATCGCTATTCGTAACTTTTTTACACGTATTTAATAGCTCTTCCATCGTCAATTCATCATTCGGACCTGTTATATTGAATGTACCTGCTTTATTATTTTCTGCCATGTTGAGTCCAAATCTCGCGACATCTTTTATATCAACTATCTGCACTGGACGATTTTTTCTTCCTGGAACTAACACGTTACCTCCTTTTGCTACACGCCCGATCCAGTATGGAAGTCGATCTGTATAATCGAACATTCCTGAAAGAAGTCCTGCTCTTACGTGTAAAACACGCCCCGGCCAATACTTCTCTGCTTCTTTTTCGCATAATACTTTCAGCGCACCATAATGCTCATAAGGAGATATTTCACCATTCTCTACAGCCTTTATTTGCTCTTCCGTCGGTTCAGGTTGTAATATATAGTCTTCTTTTATGTCATGCGGAATCCAATCTTTATATACGGAAAGGCTTGAGATGAATATATAGTGTTCAATATTATCTTTAAGTACTTCTCCAACATTTCTAATGTGATGCGGAGAAAACCCACATGTATCCACAACAACATCC
Organism: Bacillus sp. ISO11; assembly: GCF_003458115.1. Lineage (NCBI taxonomy): Bacteria > Bacillati > Bacillota > Bacilli > Caryophanales > Bacillaceae > Bacillus > Bacillus sp. ISO11. The sequence continues at coordinate 7,349 of NZ_QXCO01000035.1, forward strand.
CATTTTCGATTTTCTAAACTTGATACATCACCATTTCTGTCACCGATCAGCTGCTCCACTTCAGGAAAAATTTCTTTGTTTGTTCCGCGGTTAAATAATGTAACTTCATGCCCTCTGTTCAAAGCCTCTTCTACAACAGCTCTTCCCAAAAATCGTGTACCACCTAGTATTAACATTTTCATGGTTCTCCCCCATTCATTATTAAAAATCGTTTCTTTTGTTAAACGAATTTCTATCATAAAAAGTTACGGGGGATTTGTTGTTTTACTTTAATCCTACAAATAAAAAGAATCCATCTTGAAAAATTAATCAATACGGATTCTTAAATTAGATATAATTGTTGAATTACTAACTCCGCACAACTTCCCCATCAACTAACTCAATAATTCTATTACACTTATTCGCTACTTCCATATCATGCGTTACAATAATAATTGTTCGCCCTTCTTCATTCAGTTGTAATAGCAAACTCATAATTTCTTCTCCCGTTTTCCTATCTAAATTCCCAGTCGGTTCATCTGCCAATATTAATTCTGGTTCGCCTACTAACGCTCTTGCAATTGCGACGCGCTGCTGCTGTCCACCCGATAGCTCGTCCGGTGTTTTATACATATGTTCTTTTAAACCTACTTTTTCTAAATAGAACTTCGCCTTATTTTCTCTTTCCCGTTGCTTTAACTTTCTATATGTGAGTGGTAGCACTACATTATCTAGTACAGTATGTTCTTTTAACAATGCAAAATATTGAAAAATAAATCCAATCATTTCATTTCTTGTTTTATGAACTTTATTTGCTCTAATTTCAGTTAATGATTTTCCATTTAACATATATTCACCCTCATTTGGCATATCAATTAACCCTATAACATTTAGTAATGTACTCTTCCCTGAGCCTGATCGCCCCATTACCGCTATAATTTCGCCCTTATTTATCGTTAAATTTATACCGTTTAACGCGAACGTATTATGATTCTTATTACTATACACCTTCTTAATATCTTTTAGTTCAATTAACCCCATTATTCCATCCCACCTATTAATGTTTTCGGTTCAAGCTTTCTAATAAATAAGAAGACAATTACATTCGAGACAACGATGATTAATAATAAGAATAGAAATACTAAAAACAATATAGGCATATCCAATTTAAAGTCTAATACCGTTGCTTCCTTTAAATCCTTCGACATTTGTAATAGAACCCCATACCTCCATGAAAAGTAAGTTATCGACATTCCTAAGCCAGTTATTGCTACAATAATGTTCTCTAAAACAATTTGAATAAACATACCAAATTTCCTTTCGCCAAAAGCTATTTTTATACCAAATTCCCGCTTTCTCATCAAGATAGAAACAATGGTCGTTACTACAATTCCGACGATCGAGAATACAACGAATAAGATTCCTACTATAAGTTGAGGTATTTCCGAATAGCCGTTAAGAGTAACATCTTCATTTATTTCATCACCTAAACTTTTTAAATGAAACGTACCGCCGTTTCCTTTAAGTTGAATTGATTCTTCTAGTTTCTTTACATCTGCACCTTTTTGTAAATATAAAACTGTACTTTGATGTAGTCTTAAAAACATTGCTTCATATTTTTCAAATCTATCAAATGACATAGGCATTATCATTGCGTAATCCAACTTCAAATATGTGTTCGTCGTATTATTATTTACGATAAATTTATTTTCTGGCAAAAACCCTATAATTGTATATCGATCATTAATTGTATCTCCAACTTGAAAATATTTCTTAAAGTAAGAACCCATTAAAACTTTTGTTTTTTCTTCACTATTTTTTTGAAAGTCATCATGCGAGAAACCTTCTTCAGGTTTTAAAGGTAAACGTAACATTTTATAGTAATTTTCATCTACAAAAATTGTTTTAATAGTAGGTCTTTCATCGTGAAACGTTTTATGTTTCAAATCAGTAATCATACTGTTTTGAAATGGTCTATTACTTGACTCTATTTCAATAACTCGCTCCTCGTATGTACCATACGAAATCACATCTTTATTTTGATAAATTGTATTATAAACCGCTTGAATTTTCTCTTTATTAAATTGATTGCTTTGTAATCTATCTGTCGTCATTTCAAAAGTAACTAAATATGTTTTATCCACATTTAATACCGAGCTGGATTTATCGTTTAGATGGTGTAAATTATAAAATACATTAATTGAACTCGTTAGAGTTGCTAATCCAAATGTAATCTGTATTAGAAGAAGTACGGAAAATAGAAATCTCTTTTTTAATGCTATGAACGCACTTTTTATTCTCATCATTTTTACTCCTTTAATGCTTTAGCAGGTTCACTTTTAAGCACATATACAAATGGTATTACAGAGAGGATGAAAGCTATAGTAAGTGAAAGAAATACACACATTACAATATGAGTAGACTGTAAACTAATACTATAACTTGTAAACTCTATAATATTTTCACTCAAAATGCTAAAAATCCATTGTATGCATATTGCACAGGCTGATGCAGTGATTGCACATAAAAATAATTGACTAAATATAAAAATAAAAAGATTTATATTACTTGCTCCCAAAGCTTTCCTTAACGACAAACTTTTTTTCTTCGTATAAATCCAATAATAACTTACTATTATATTGGTAATGAAAGCTATACATAAAAGCCTATATGGAAAACTGAGTAACTCTTCTACGGCTTCACTTGAGTTTTTTTCCTTTTCATAGTTCTCTTTTTCACTAATCACTTTGGCATTTATATCTTTATTGTTCTGTTTCATATGCTGTATGAAAGTTTCTATTTCCTTGATAGGGTTTTCATTAGAACGAACAATCATTTGGAATGTATTATCTTTTTGTATCATCTGTTTCACCTCATCTGGCATGTCATTTAGAGAGACGAAAATTTTAATATTATACTCATATCCAGTATTTTCTCCAGCTACGCCTTTAACTGTATATTCCTTATTAAATAATTTTATTGTTGCCATATCCTTATAAATTTTCTTCCCCACTATTACACTATTTTTTTCATCTTGTCCCATCTGAGAACCTTTTAGCAAAGGTGGAGACCAATTTTTATTAAGGAGACCATTCATTATTACGTGGCCGATATCCGGAATAGTAATACGAATATCATTTGTAATAACACTAGCGTTTTTAAAATCAGATTCTATTAACGTCTGAAATTGTTCGAAATTGATTTCCCCCATATTAGTAAGTTGAACTGAATAGTAATAATTAAAATAACCATTTTTACTATCATAAAATTTCTCATCATAATAATCTCGCGTCGACATTGCGATCAGGATTGGCCATATTGTCAATACAAATCCAATAAATAGCATAATGAATATTGTTTTGTTCACCACTATTTCTTTTAATACTAGATTCATATATCCTCCTCATTTTAAAAACCGTGAAAAAGGTATGTATCCTTTTTCACGGTTTTTGTTGATTTTTATTTAATTACCATTTCCTTAGAAGTGTACGCACTATCCCCTACCATTATCCATTCATGACCCGAATAACCTCTGGTCACCGGTCCTTTGGATGCAACGCTAACGTTTATACGATCTGAAATTTTAGCATCATACAATGCTAACTCTTTAGAAGTCCCATCATCAAAGCTAGCTCTTACAGTCATCTTGTAAAAATGAGGTTCGTCCTTTTTTGCAGTATAGGCAGTTGCCTTAGCTTTTGCTCCGCTTCCTGTCCACGTTGCATTATTATCCCAACTAATCGAAGCAAATGAAACGGAAGAAACCATACCTAATAAAGAAGCAGTTAATCCTGTAACAGCTAAAGTTTTTGGAAGTAAGCTTTTCATATATCCTTAATCTCCCTTTTTAAAATATTCACTTAAATATTTAAGTATTTTTAGGCCTTGTCCCCATTATACATAAAGAAAGACTTTTTATATTAAAAAACCCTAATATTTACACTTTTAACAAAACCCTTACATTCCCATGAACTTTACGTCACAAAACAAAAAGATGGTATAAAACCAAAATTCACCCCATCTTTTTACTACCATTATTGATTTGACTGTATGCCAGGAAAAATATATTTCACAATCAATTCCCATCTATCCCGTGCATTCGGCATAGCTTCAGAAGCAATTACTACAACCAAATCCTTCTCTGGAATACAACAAATCATATTCCCACCGTCACCTATAGCACAGTATGAAAAGATTCCATCTTCTTCTCGAAACCACCATAAGTAACCATATTGATTTTGGTTCATTTCTGTTGATTCTTTTATCCATGATTTTGATAGTATTTGTTTTCCATTATGAATACCTTCATTCAAATACATCTGTCCAAACTTAGCCATATCCCTAACAGTTAACGTTAGTCCCCATCCGCCTGTCGAAATACCATTTGGATCGTGAACCCACCCTTTCACATCTTTTCCGAATAAGTCATCGAATCCAAATGCTTTCATATTATAGTTTGGAATTTCTCTCATACCGAGTGACTGAAATAGCTGTTCGTTCGCAAATTCACGCGCACTTTTTCCTGTTACGCTCGTAATAATTGCTGATAATAAATGAGCTCCTGCAGATGAATATTTAAAAGATCCAATTTCTCCGCCATTCCCCATCCTATTAAGTGTATACTGTACCCAATCCTGTTGTGTACATAATTCTTCTAACGGTTCCTGCCAGTCTACAAAAGGATATGGCGCTGTCATTGTAAGTAAGTGTCTCACTGTTACTTCAGATGCCGTACGTTTATATTCAGGGAAAAACTCTATTACTTTTTGATCTACACTTTTTATATAGCCCTTATCTATACATATTCCAATTAGCGCAGAGATTATCGTTTTTGTAACTGACGCTACATGAAATGTATCATTTTGTCCGTAATCGTTATAATATTTTTCAAAAATAACATTACCTTTCCGCACTACTAACATACCATTCATATTTTCATATTCTTCTTTTATAATCTGATCTAACTTTTCAGCAGTTTTCATTATTCTTTCCCCTTTAACCTATGATTAAAAAGGTTCGATAGGTACATATATATCAACTATATGTTTATGCTTTGGATGCTGCTTTGGATTATTTCTATATACTTCAAAAGGATACGAGTCTCTCGGTTTATATCCGCTATTTGGCAGCCATTCACCGTATAAGAAATCCCATGCTCCTTTATATTCATCTTGGAATATTTCAAAATGTCCTACTGCATATTTTCCAGAAGGTATTACCATTATTCCAACGTCGTTCGTTTCTACTGTGGATTCATCTGAAATTGTTACACATAGACTTGTTCTTAAATGATAGTCCTCAGTAAATTCATGATGATCGTGGTAAATGGTTAATACTTTCGTATCCTCAAATACATGATAGTTTTTCTTCGCCGCGTAATGAAATAATTTTTCTATCATTTCTGGAAAAGCTATAGCTAACTCTTCATATGTACCTGTATGTCTTATGTATGCGACGTTTATATCGTCCGCTGTTACAATTTCAACATTTCCTCGAACCTTCTTACATTCATTGTATTGAGGAATTCCCCTTACGTCTTTGCAATTCTTGCTATTATCGTTTCGATATTGAGACGGACTTACACCGTAATGACTTTTAAATGTTCGGGAAAAAACTGCTGAATCTGTGAATCCGAAGTGATACGCAATATCTGTAATCGTCATGTCTGCGCGATATGTAAGTAGATGTGTTGCCCTTTCTAGTTTCAAGCGATTCACATACCGAGATAATGGCTCATCAACTATTCCTTTAAAAATCCGATGAAAATGATACTTCGAAAATCCTGCTATATCAGCTAGCTCTTCAATGGATAATGAACTGTCTATGTTTGATTCTATATAATCTTGAACCTTATGTATGCGTCTTACATACTCATTTCTACTCTGTTTATTCTCCATACTCTTTATCTCCTCACAACAAAAAGAACCATCCTAGAATACTTTTAGGACGGCTTTCTATTCGTAATAGATTCTTCCATATTCTATTGTTAAATCGATATAATTTCACTATATTTTTTAAATTGATGGTAATGTGGCAGTATCCCGATTTAATTGAAAGAAACAACTATTTTTTTATAGCCCTACGCAAATTAATAATATTATTGGGATTTAGCTCCCATTGTCTCATAAGTTCTTTTTGTCTTGTTTTTAAGTCTTCAAATGGTTCTTCCACTATGTCGATTTTATTAAATTTCCCTTCGAAAACTAAAGCATTTTTTATCTTTTTATATCCACCAAAACCTAAGTCATCATTTAGTAACCAGACTACTCTCTGTATTTTTGCGAATAAAATACCCCCTGTACACATTGGACACGGTTCCAACGTGCTATAAATAGTAAACTTCTCATTTTTTATTTTTGCATCAAACATTGCTTCCCCTGCATTGCGAATAGCGTCTATCTCTGCGTGAGCTGTTATGTCTTTTTGTGGATGCACTCTATTTCTTCCTCTTGCAATGACATTATTATTTCCATCAACAATAACTGCTCCTACTGGATATGTATTTTCTTTTAATGCCATTTCAGCTTCTTCCAATGCCATCTGTAAAAAATATCTATCTCTTTCAAATTTCATATAGATCCCTCTTTTTTAGATGAAATTTTGTTACGGAAATTCATTTCGACTATCATACTACCCTCTATCAAGCTAACAAAATCAGTCATTCTTTATGCAACGGATAACGTTTTGATATACATTTAACTCAGTACGTTTAGGTAAAGCTTATTTCACTACACATGTTTCAAAAATAAAACTCTACTCCCGCCATTCCCATCATAATTTGTATGTACCGATACACCCTCTACCTCATCATCCCCAGCCTCAATTCGAAAACCGATTTCTTGATGAAACTGTATCGACTTTTTATTAGTTGGTGACGTAATTGCTCTTACAACTTTACGATTATTTGCACGAGCGACATCAAAGAAATAAGAATACAATGTCGATGCGATTCCTCTTCTTCTATACTTCGGATTTACACCGATAAAATGAACGTATGCTTCATCTTTATATGTTTGTGAAAAAAATCCACATAAGAAACCTAACGTTTCGCCCTCTTCTTCAATGATAAAACTCGTTTCTTGAAAGTGAACGAAAAACAATTTTGGCAACATGGCAGCCATGTCTCTCCCGCCCCACCAATCATTTAAAACAGAATGAATCTTTACATAATCTTCCCCTTGGATGTTTCTTACTCGCATATGTTTCTCCCTCTCACTCACTTCATTTTTTCATAAATTTTAATGACTGTTTCTACTAAAAGGATAAATACCCATATCCCGCAAAATACGAGAACGGACTGGAATATAGAACCTAGCATAACAATACTTATTAAACCTAATTCTGATCCTGAAATGGATATTTCATCAAACCCAAGATTATGTATAAATGGACCAGTAGAAAAAGCCATTAAAATAGAGCCTATTAAATAAATAGCACTCATTATTTTTAATATTTTTATAGAAAGATACGTAGTTTGTTTTTCTTCCACTTGTGATAATTCGATTTCTCCGCTTGCAATTCCTTTTTGCAAACAGTCCTCACATAGAAATTCTTCCTTAATTTTTTTACCACCGTGCAACGTACCTGTAATTTCTTTACAGCGCGTACACTTTCGATTTATCATTTTGTTATCACTCCAATCTCGTAAGATTATACTTATACAATTATTTCTACCTTATTATCCCTTTTATGTATTTTATAGAGAAAGGTTGTGTTTTATGATTTCAAAACTCACATTTGGTTCGAAAAAATCTACTGTTCATTATGTATTAAGACCTAGTTGTTATGCGATTATTTTCCATTTATCTTCTTCAATGATTGCTGTTATCCAAAAAGGAGACCGTTATTTTTTACCAGGTGGCGGTATGGAAGGTAATGAAACAAAAGAAGATTGTTTGCACCGTGAACTACTAGAGGAATTAGGATGGGCGATTGCAATTGATCAATATATCGGTAATGCAGCTCGATATTTTTATGCAGAAAAGGAAGATACATATTATTTGAATGTTGGGTTCTTTTACATTGCAAATATGGTACAGAAACAAACTGCAAACTGTGAGGATGATCATGTTCTAAGGTGGATGTCTCCTTTACTTGCTGTAGAACTTCTCATTCACGATCATCAAAAATGGGCTGTTGAACAAGCGCTTTTAATACGAAAACAAAAATGATCTCCTTCTATATGAAAGAGATCATTTTTACTGTTAACTTACTTTTTTCAAATTGAGAGCAGGCTTTTTCATTCCACCTTTTTTTACAACATATAAACCGATGAAGATAATAAGCCCGCCAACTAGTTGCATCAAATTAATTTGCTCTCCAATGGTTACTGCCGCAAAGATCACTGCAAACAATGGCACAAGATACATATAAACCATTACTTTCGTTGAGCCTATTTTACTAATACCGACATACCACATTGCAAGTCCGAATATGGTCGCAAAGACGATTGAATATGCTAGTGATTCCCAGCTTGGTGTATCTACTGGCCACGTTAGTGTGTTTACATTGAATAAACAGTATATAACGAGAGGTACAATTCCAATTAAAGTAGACCATGATGTGACTCTCATTGCGGAGTACTTTGTAATAAGAGGTTGTGCTAAAATTGGGTACCATCCCCACGCAATTGCTGCGACTAATCCAATTATATTTCCGAGCCACGCATACTCGTAAGTAGCTCCTCCTGTGTGTCCTGTTAATAAAACGAATGCTGCACCAATAAACGCTACGATTGAACCAATTTGTACTTTCATCGAAAAACGTTCTTGTTTGTGCAATACTGCTAATATCCCTGTAAAAATAGGGGACATCGCAATTAATAATGAGGCGTTCGTTGCTGAAGTATATTTCACGGATAGCATAAACATCGTTTGATACATTGTCGTACCAACGATGCCGACTGCTACTAATCGTAACCAATCTTTTCTTTCAATACGTAATGAGCGTTCCATCATAAAAGTAATAAGTAATAATACCGGTGATGCTACTAAAAATCGTAAACTATTAAATTGAATGGATGACATAAATGCCACGCCATACTTTCCTATTGTATAATTTGCTCCCCATACTAACGCAACTGATACTAGGAGCCATTCCATTTGCCATCGTTTCATCCGAATCTCCCCTTCCATATTTAGCATAGTAAAATTGGCTGGATATAACACCGTCCAATTGGCTGTTTTTTTACCCAGCCAATTTGCTATACTGGATTTATATAAGAGATACGGAGGCGTTTTTTATGGAATGGAAGCTAGATAATGACAGTAAAATCCCTATTTATCAGCAAGTTGTTGACTTTATTGAGAAACGTATTACATACGGAGAACTTCCTCCAGGAAGCTTCCTACCTTCCGAACGGAAATTAGCTACGCAGTTAAATGTAAACCGTAGTACAGTAACGACTGCTTATAATGAGTTACGTGCTATGGGAATTGTAGAAAGTACGACTGGTAAAGGTACACGTGTAAGTACACATATGTGGGGCGTTTCTCCAACATTAACGCCGAACTGGAGAAATTTCGTAGAAGGTGGTACGTTTTTACCAAACTTACCGTTACTTCGCCATATTCGGGCAGAAATACAACAAAATGAAAATATTATTGATTTCGCAAACGGAGAACTCGGTTGTAATCTCTACCCACACGATCAACTACAAACAATTTTACGAGAACAACCGTTAACGCATTCATTAAGTTATGATCATCCGCAAGGCTATCTCCCGCTAAGACAAGCGGTCGTAAAATATATGAAAGAATATTTAAAAGTTGAGGCGACTGAACAATCCATTATGATTACATCCGGCGCCCAGCAAGCACTTCACCTTATCGTGCAATGTTTATTAAATCCAGGTGATGCCGTCGCTTTCGAAAGTCCATCGCACTGTTATTCCTTACCGTTATTCCAATCAGCAGGTATTCGTATTTTCCCATTACCTGTCGATGAACATGGGATTAATCCAGACGATGTACAGGAGTTATATAGAAAACACCGTATTAAAATGATCTTTTTAAATCCAAATTTCCAAAACCCTACGGGAACGATGCTTCATCCAAACCGTAGAAAAACACTGTTATCACTTTGCGCAGATTTACGAATTGCAATCGTTGAGGATGATCCATCCAGCTTGCTGACGCTAGAAAAGAAACAGCCTTGTCCTACTTTGAAATCAATAGATGAAAACGGAACAGTTATTTATGTACATTCTTTATCAAAAATGATTGCGCCAGGATTACGAGTCGGCTGGCTCGTTGCTCCGCAATCTGTAGTAGAAAGATTATCCGACGCACGGCACCAAATGGAATTAGGTATGAGCATATTCCCGCAGTGGCTTATGCAGCAGTTTTTCGAAACTGTACCATTTCAGTCGCATATCGTACCGCTACGAAAACAACTAGCAGAAAAAAGAGACGTTATCGTTCACGCCCTAAACGAGCAACTTCATGATAAAATCTCTTTTTCAAACCCTACTGGTGGTATTTACATATGGGGAAAATTAAAAGAACCGATAAACGAAAAACAACTCATTATGCAAAGCTTAAAACAAGAAATTGCTTTTATGCCTGGTAGTATTTTCGGCGCGAAAGATGGTTATATTCGTTTATCTTATGGAAAAGTGGATATTGATCAAATTGAGGAAGGTATTTCTCGTTTGCGGGAGGCTATTTTAGTTTGTGAAAAATAACTTTACATAAAGCCCTATCGTTTGACAAAAGAAAAATCTACCATTATTATCAACACGAACCTAGTTACCCCGCATTAACGGGCAATAAAACTCCCAGCTCAAAATTCAGCTGTAACAAAGAAGTTAGGTGGGAGATTAACTGCCCGTAAATGCCCGATTGGTTCAACTAATAATCAGTGGAGGATGAACCCCCCACTGATTAAAGTTTCACTTTATAGGAGTGGTAAAAATGAAAATTTACGTTGATGCAGATGCTTGTCCTGTAAAAGATGTAATTATTTTTGAAGCTACGAATGCAGAAATCCCTGTAACCCTCGTTACTAGCTTTTCTCATTATTCTAATGCTCAGCAACCTAAAGGTGTGGAAACAATATATGTTGATTCCGGAGCAGATGCTGCAGATTACCGAATTATGCAGTTAGCAAAAAAAGAAGATTTAATCGTAACACAAGATTACGGTCTTGCTTCGCTCGCTTTAGCAAAAGGCTGTATCGTTCTACACCATAAAGGCTATAAGTATACGAATGATAACATTGAACAATTGTTACAAACACGATATTTAAGTGCAATGGTTCGAAAAAGTGGTAAACGTACAAAGGGACCGAAACCATTTACAGCAGAAGATAAAGAGAAATTTAGAGAGCTCTTTAAAAGTATGATCGCACTTTAAAAATGAATCGTCTATTTGCAAGGAAAACTTCGTAAAACAAAGAAGAGAATATCGTAATGAACATTCTCTTCTTGAGGTTTACCCGTTTAAAATGAAGGTAAATTATCAAAGTTATTTTCTTTTATTCCATCCGGTTCACTACGTATAATATCTCTGCCATACTTATGAAATACGTCCACATGAGCTAACTTCCCTGATTTTGCTTCACTAAGAGCAGTCATATGATCTAACTCTCTCCCGCTACTTGTTTTAAAAGCAATCAAATCACCTTCATCATTTTTACGAACAGCAACAATTTGTTCTGCTCCTGAAGTAACTTCCTGAGCTATTTCAAATTGAGCTTGCTCTTCCCCTTGATGTAAATAATCATTATATACTTTTTCAAAGTCTTTTTTGTCCATTAAACTCACCTCCAAAACATTTTATTAGTATGGTTGGGAGGTGTTGGTTTTATGTACTTTTCTGTTAGAAAAACGAATTTTTAATACCTACGCAAACCCTTCAAAGTCTCCAATATATCATCTGTAAAGGCTGTACTACCCTCTGTCTCTAAAGCTCTGAAATATAAACTTCTTAAGAAAGCTCTAATATTTTGTACTAAAATATCATATTGAGGATGCGGGATGTCTTCAACAATTGCTATACTATGTAACCAATTGCTCCACTCTTCTTCAGTTAAAAGATTTTGGTTACGTAACGACATAATTGGTGCTACTAATCTCTCATCCTCAAAGTGAATGTATACGTAGTCATGTAAGCGTACCTTCTGACGAACAGCTGCAAGAATCGCATACGAAAATTCACGATTTTGGATTGTACGTGCTAACGCATCAAGCGCATCTGCTGCATGTGCCGTAGAGTGTGCCCAGCCTTTTCCTTCTACGTAACCTCTTACATCTTCTTCTAAATATACATATTCCAGCACTTGTTCTGCTACACTGTACAGTTGTTCTTCGGATAACAACGGTTCCCTTTCATGAACAGATAAAATAAGTGGTGGAATTAATACGGAGAATGCACGTTTAAATACAGAGTCTGTTCCCTTTTCACCAATTTTATAAAATAAATAATCAGGACTAATTGCTTGTAGCATTAACCCTCGTAATTCTTTTTGTCTAAACACATCATTTGTAATCCATGTATGAAGCGTACTATAAATTAAATCATCACGTAATTCAGCATCTGGTGATCCGATATAATCTAGCATCCACTGCGCATATGGATATGCATCTACGTCTTCTGGTACAGCATAATTATTATTTTTAATTTGTAGTAGTTCTTCTTTTAGTTCTAGTACTTCTGTCATTTTTTTATCCCCTTTAAATTTCTCTTCCTAAATTATTCCCTATTAGTATCATAAAATTAAACCCATTCTTAACGCAATATAAAATGGAATCATTAATTATCTTCACTATGTAACAGTTCTTCCAATGTTGCTTTAACTTCTTCTTCTAATTCATTAATCGTTCCGCTATAAAGTGTTCCTATGCTACTACTTTTTCGATATCCTTGGTAATAATACCAAAGCGAAATAGTACAGACTTCCCATGATTTTGAAGCATCATATTCAAAATTAATTTCTGATCTATATTCATACTCTAAACAATTCTTAGATGTTAGTTCTTCTAATTCATCACCGTCTATATCTCTTTTAATTGACAGCTTCAAATTTAATTTACCCTTTTGCGCAAAACGTTCTTCATATATTTTTTGATACTTACTGCAAATGTCTTCACTTATACTCTCTAGTTCCATTATTTTTTGTTTTAACTGTTCATTTATCTGTTCATTTTTGATTTCTAAATATTGTTCATCCTTCTCTTCATTCACTTTATTATTTTTTTGAAACCATCTAAACAAATGTTCATTCCCCCTATATAAACTGTATTAATGTCTTTTAAATAGAACTACTGGATCATCAAATTTACTATTTTCAAATAAAACATCTGCAAGTTCTTTCGGATTATGCTCATCTATATACATTTTACAAGCCGCGTGATACCTGTTTAAAAACATCTTCTCTGCTTCTTCATAACTTCCAAAAGCTTCAGTTTCCCGCTTAGCACCACGTTTTCTCGCAATCTCAAAATTTGTATCTACAAAGATTTTGTAATCAAATAAATGCGCAACGTCTTTTTTCAATAGAAACGTTCCATCTACTATTAATATCATATTTTTCGTGGCCAATAGCGGCTCATTATGTACAGGCATATCCGTTATTAAGTTATGAGAAATCGTTTCATATTGTAAATTCCCGTTAGGTCCTAAAGGCATTAATAATCTTTCTTTGAAAGCTGTATAATCGTGTGCATCTTCATAATACCCTCTTGCAGATTCTTTTCCTTTTGCATAGCGAATCACTCTTGGATTATGAAAATCATCAATGCTGGCGCGTGTTACTGGTAATCCTCGTTTTTTTATTTCTTCCGCTAGTTCGTTTGCAAATGTTGTTTTTCCTGAGGCTGTAATACCGCTTACTCCAACTCTTATTGGATGGGTTAAGTTTAGCTTTACAATATGATCTGCAATTTCTTTGATTCGTTGTTTTCGGTTCATGATATCTCCCTTTATAATTAGTTGACATAATATAATTATAGATAATAATTCATGTCACTATTTGTCAGTAAATTGATATCCTTTCTCGAATCGCTGATATCTCGAAAAAATCATTGATATATTTTAAGTTATGATAGATATATTTGAAAAATCGTTGATATATTATTAGCTTACTTTCCCTTAAACCCTCGATATAAAGCAGTCCGTAATTCTTGTTTGTATTCTTCAATTTCTGGCATTTCGAGTTCTTCTGCTAGTCTGATAGCTAATTCAATATCATACGGTACTCGTACAAGTTGAATAGAAAAGCTCGCTGCTTCTTTTTCATTGTAAGTCCCTTCAAATATTAAATAGGAAGCTTGCGTTATTTCAAGCGGGTTTCCTACGCTACCGGCATTACATAACGTTTTCCCTCTGAAATTTTGAACGAACGCTTGGTGAACGTCACCGTAACAAACGACATCTGGTTTTCTTTCCCCTTCTATATTTTCCGTCAGATCACTATTTTCGAACATACTAATACGTTCTTCTCTTGAAGCGTGTGGTTGAATTCTTTCATATAAACTTCTCGGTGAAGCGTGAAACATACGAATGAATTTCCCACTCATATAAAACTCGATTGAAAATGGTAAGTTTCTTAAATAGTCATTTTGTTCTTCCGATAATTGTTTTTGATGCCATTTCAATGCTTCAAATTCAGTCGGCTTTGTAATAAAATCATCCCAGTTTCCCATTACGACTACTTCACATTCTTTACGAATGATTTCAATTGCTTCACTGGAATGAGGTCCTTTTCCTACTAAATCTCCAAGGCAAATAATGCGCTCGATCCCTCTTAATTTAATATCATTCAACACGGATTCTAATGCTTGAATATTACCGTGAATATCTGAAATTACTGCTATTTTATCCATATAAATTACTCCTTTATTTATTAAATTCGCTTGATTGATACCATTTTGGAATATAAGATGAAAAATGATTATGATCTTCTAAAATTCCATTTAATCTTTCCTTCATATCATCTACTAAATGCGGTGTACTTCGATTCGTCCAAACGATATCCGCTGGGAATGTCATCGCGACGTACAATGTATACAGTTTCCAAAAATGAAGCGATGGTTCGCCTCCGAAATAACCGTGAACTTGTCCAACCGCAAATGGTTTACTTATTCTTATAGTAAAAATCGCTACGTTATAAAAATCGTGTATTGGATCACCAAAATCATATCCACCAAAATCGATAACGATAAATTCCTTATTATGAATCATGCTATTTGCTGGATGGAAGTCATCATGTAAAAATCTTATTGGACGATTTTCCAATAAATCTTTATGATTTTCTACAAAGGTTAATACTGGCTTCAAATCCAGAAAATTCACCTCGTAATCTGTTAGTGCCTCTATGTATCTTTCGTATTTATTCCATCTAGATGTTTCCCATTTATTACTTGCACTTTCTCTTTCAATTGAGTGAATCCTCTTTAATACTTCCCCTGCTTTTCTTCCTGCATTATACTGTTCTTCCACCGATAACTTCTTTAAACCTTCTTCACCATTTATACCTCGGGTCCATTCAAATACTTGAACACATTTATTTAATTTCTCAATTATTATGAAATGAATTAACTTGGGTGTTGGAATATGTAATGACTCTAATTGTTTCATATACGTATATTCTTCTTGTTTACGTTCAAAATGAACAGCATCACATACTTTTACAAAATAGGTTTCTTGATTCTTTAATTCAATTTTATACTTCTCTTCATGTGAAAAACCTTTTGAAATAGCTGTACACGTTGCAATACGAGGCCATTCTAGTATTCTCTCTATCTCTCTAAGCATTTCTTCCACAACGTTCACCTCTATCAATATATGTACAAACTCCCTAACACTTCATGCTCTCGTTTATTTCCCCCTTTAAACTCTACTGCAAATGGATATTCGCCATGATTCTTTATGTATTCTTGCACTAGACCTTCTCCAACCGGTTCACAAAACTGTACTTGAATGTCACCAAACGATACACTTTGACACTCAGCATTCCATTTTTCATTTTTCACAACTAAGCTTGTAGATAGCTCCATTACTTCTTTCCATTTCCGTACTGTTTCTCGAACATTTTTTACTGCGTAATGAATCGTTTCAATTTGTTGCACTTTGTTTTTATGTTCAGTAATCGTCCCACTGTTACGTAAATCGTTTCTTCTTTCTTCGTCCGTTTCATTCCACTGTATAAAGAAAGGTAATTTCGGTCCGTTCTCTTCTTGCTTAACGAATAACATTTTCCATTCTAAAAGTCGGCCATCTTTTCTCATACGTTTCCCTTCAAATGGCCCTATCGTATGTAAGCCGTACTTATTAAAGTTAACTGCTAGCTCCTCAATTGCATCTGTTCGGATCGCGATTTGTAGCATTCCTTCTCCATTTTGTAGTTTCACCACTGTTTCTTGTACTAATGGATTTTCTGCTTCTTTCGCTTTTTCTTCATGTTGAACTGCTAAAAATTCAATATATGATAAATCAAAATAACTTAAACTATTCCAAGTACCCCAATTCGTATGCTCTCCGCCTAATACAGTATGAAATCCAAGTTCCTGCATTTGTTTTGCCGCTTCCTCCGGTGTACCATGAACTGCGTGAACGAGATGATCAAATCGTAACATGTCTTTCTCCCCTTTCTCTCCATCCTTTTATTGTATATTTTATTTTTCTTTCATTCAATTCAAAAACTTTAAAACCTAGTTGATTTATACGATTAATATGTATTATAATGAAACAAATTTAATTATTGCTGATTGGAAAAACCAAAGGCACTTTTCTCATACGGGAAAAGTGTCTTTTTCATTTATTATTACAGGGGGATTATTTATGCAGAAATTAATTGTCTTTGCTATTATTGGATTTTTCGCTCAATTGATCGATGGAGCACTTGGAATGGCGTATGGAGTAACGTCTTCCTCTTTATTATTAATGTTTGGTATTGCACCAGCTGTTGCATCTGCATCAGTTCATTTAGCTGAAGTCGTTACAACTGCAGCTTCCGGCGCATCTCATATCAAATTTGGAAACGTTGATAAATATACAGTTTCCAGGCTTACATTGCCTGGGGCAATCGGCGCATTTGTTGGGGCATGTTTTTTAAGTAATTTGCCCGGAGATGTAATCAAACCATACATTTCCGTATTTTTATTTACTTTAGGGGTTTATATTTTATTACGATTCATCATCCAAAAACAAATTGTCACTTCAAATAAGCGTATGTCTGCAAAACAACTTGTGCCGCTTGGTTTATTCGCTGGATTCGTTGATTCAACTGGTGGCGGTGGTTGGGGGCCCATTACGACACCTGTACTTTTGGCAAGAGGAAATGAAGCTAGAAAAGTTATTGGATCTGTAGATACGAGTGAATTTCCTGTTTCACTCGCTGCAACAATCGGCTTTTTCATTTCACTTGGCTGGGAACAAGTAAGCTGGGTTTGGGTATTTGCCTTAATGCTCGGCGGTCTTGTCGCAGCTCCAATTGCTGCATGGTTAGTCCGCATCGTTCCACCCCATTTACTTGGCGTATTAGTTGGTGGTCTTATTATCTTTACAAATATTCGTACACTGCTTACTACATTTAAAGTGGATCCAACTGTTATTTCACTTTCTTACGTTGCAGTTGGTCTTGTCGTTATTATTTCTATTTTCATTGCTGTTCGAAATCATTCCAATCGCCCTCACACATCAACGGCTGAGTATCCAAATGATCAGAAGCAAATGCTACCATAACTATAAAAAAATACCGCTCAATTTAGAGCGGTATTTTTTATTTTTCTATTTTCCAATTAATCATCGTTTCTGTAGCATTTACTCTCTTCATATGTAACTTTTCTAAAACACGCATCGAACTATAGTTATCTATGAGTGTCTCTGCAATTATTGTTTCTACCTCTCCTGTTTTGAAAGCCCAATCGATTAGTTCTTTTACAGCTTCTGTTGTATAGCCCTGATTCCAATATTTCTCAATAAATCCATAGCCAATTTCTACTGTTTGATCCTCGTTTGGTTTCCCTTTAAATCCAATATCTCCTAAAACGCTATCATCTTCTTTCCGAAAAACATACCACGCCCCCCATGGTAATAAAGCCGCATCTTGTTTTACATTCTCTACATGCCCTACAATATGCAGACCGCTATTATATCCTTGCTCGTTAGCAACTTGAATCCTCTCTTCTGTACACGGCACTATATAGAGCCTTTCTGTTTCTAATTTCATTTTGATTTCCCCTTTTTGCTTAAACGTTACGTTACTCTAATTATAACAAATAATATGACTTTATCATGAATGTCGAATTATATTTTTCTGAATTTTCTTTTTATTTAGAGGGTTTTTCAATATTTTTTGCGAAACATTTGTATAACAATTTTTTCTTTGCTTATTGCTACATAATAGTAGGTTCGGGTGGAGTTTTGCAAGCGTTTCCTATACAATAACCGATATTTTTTGACTTTTCCTAACAAAATATCTTGCAATATATTCAGAAAGTCATTACAATTGCCATATATTAAAAATCTTAGCAATATATAAATCCTCATCAATCCGATGAGGTAGAGGTTGCGACTTTTAATAGTAAAACGGACGAGACACAGAGAATGTCACTGACTCCGTTTGAAAGGAAAAGTTGCCGAAGTTTATATTTCTTCTCTGGAAATATGAGCTGGGGCTGTCTCCGAAAGGAACAGAACTGTCACGTTTACAAAATTACCGTGTAAACGTGGGGTGCTATCTTAACGGAAGGGTATGATGGGGTGGTTATTTGTGAAACGTTCCGCCAAATTCCTTTGGCGGTTTTTTGTATTTTTCTCCCCCGCTCCTTCCTAACCTACAAGAAAAGGAGTGTTGAACATGAATAGCGCAACAAATCAATCTACCTCTAAAACGCAAACTACACAAGGACAAGGTGAATTAAAACGCGGATTAAAATCGCGGCACCTTACGATGATTTCTCTCGGCGGTACAATCGGTACCGGACTATTTCTTGCCAGCGGTGGTGTCATTCATTCAGCTGGTCCTGGCGGCGCATTAATTGCATACGCCGCAATTGGAATTATGGTATATTTCTTAATGACAAGCTTAGCTGAACTTGCAGCTTACATGCCTGTTACTGGATCTTTTAGTACGTATGCAACAAAATTTGTTGATCCATCACTTGGTTTTGCACTTGGATGGAACTATTGGTATAACTGGGCGATTACAATTGCGGCAGAACTAGCGGCCGTAACATTAATTATGAAATTTTGGTTCCC
Source organism: Bacillus sp. ISO11 (assembly GCF_003458115.1). NCBI lineage: Bacteria > Bacillati > Bacillota > Bacilli > Caryophanales > Bacillaceae > Bacillus > Bacillus sp. ISO11. The sequence continues at coordinate 26,530 of NZ_QXCO01000035.1, forward strand.
AGATACCCCTTCTCTTATTTGGAGCGGATTATGTTTAGCTATTATTTTCCTTTTAAACTATTTATCTGTTAAAGGGTTTGGTGAATCTGAATATTGGTTCGCACTTATTAAAGTAGTTACGATTATTATCTTTTTAATTGTCGGCTTTATGATGATTTTCGGAATTATGGGGGGCGAAACTGTTGGCTTCAAAAACTTCACTGTTGCTGATGCACCATTTAACGGTGGTATCATGGCAATTATCGGTGTATTTATGGCAGCTGGTTTCTCCTTCCAAGGAACTGAATTACTTGGGGTAGCTGCTGGTGAAACGTCTGATCCAGAACGTAATATCCCAAAAGCAATTCGTTCAATCTTTTGGCGTATTCTTTTATTCTATATCCTTGCGATTCTCGTTATCGGTTTACTAATTCCTTATACAACTGAAAGCCTTGCTGCAAGTGATGTTACAGTAAGTCCGTTTACACTTATTTTTGAAAAAGCGGGCGTTGCCTTTGCTGCTTCTGTTATGAACGCTGTTATTTTAACTGCTGTACTATCTGCTGGTAACTCTGGTATGTATGCATCAACTCGTATGCTTTGGGATTTAGCTCGCCAAGGAAAAGCACCAAAGTTTCTTGGTAAATTAGATAGCCGCGGTGTACCTGTTAACGCGTTAATCGTAACATCGATTGTCGGTAGTATTGCTTTCATTGCTTCTTTATTCGGTGACGGTGTTGTATACATTTGGTTATTAAACGCATCCGGAATGTCTGGCTTTATCGCATGGGTCGGAATTGCAATTAGTCATTACCGTTTCCGTAAAGCGTATATCACACAAGGAAAAGATTTAAATGACTTACCATATAGAGCAAAATGGTTCCCATTCGGTCCACTCTTCGCATTTACTCTTTGTATTATCGTAATTTTAGGACAAAACTATGGCGCATTTATGGGTGAATCAATCGATTGGAACGGCGTACTTGTTTCTTACATCGGTTTACCACTCTTCTTAGTACTATGGTTAGGATATAAATTTACGAAAAAAACAAAAGTGATTCCACTCGATAAATGTGAACTAAAATAAAGTGAAACGAGCAAACAAATTTGTTTGCTCGTTTTTTGTTGCAAACCTCTTTGCTTCCCTATTGCTCCTGTTTTTGCAATAATAAAGGAAATATAAATAAAGGTTGGGATACAATGAACATTCGCATTACTGATGAAGCGAAAGCAGCTATACATAGATTAGAACGTGAAGATAAAAAGATCGTTCGCATTAGAGGAACAATGACGAACTCTTGTAGTATTTTCGTTGATGTCGATTTAATTTTGGATACATATAACGCAGATGATGTTGTATATGAAGATGCGGAGCTTATCGTACAAATGGATTCATTCACGAAAGACTACACTGGTGATACAGTGAAGCTTGATTATAAGACGACAGGTTTTAGTATTACGACTCCGAATGAGACGTTAGTTTATGGTTTGTCGATAAAAAAATAAAAATTGTTTTCATTTGACCACTGAGGTGAAAAAATGGGTAAATATGTTCCGTTAAAATTTTTATTTAACGAAGAATTAGCAGAAAAAATGGCTGATTCTATTTGTAAACACGATCCTACTTTCTCTAAAAGAAACTTTGTATCTTCCGTAACATGTAAAGTTGAAAATTTAGAGTTAAAGCAGCGTATTGAAGTAATAGCAGATGAATTACATAATGCATTACAAAAAGATTTTAATGAAGCAATACATATATTACTAAAAACATTAGGCCCAGAAAATACAACAGAAGTAGGCACATTTACAAACGGATATATGTACATGCCTCTTGCAAAATACGTTGAAAAATATGGACTTAACGACTTTGAAACCTCATTCAACGCCATGTATGAAATAACGAAAAGAAATACTGCTGAATATGCCATTCGGCCTTTTCTTGAAACATACCATGAAGACACACTAAATATATTACAACAGTGGATTTATGACGAAAACAGCCACATTAGAAGATTAGTTTCTGAAGGTACAAGACCAAGGCTTCCTTGGGCTAAAAAAATAGGAGCTCTAAAAGATGATTTTAAGTACAATTTACAGCTTCTTGAACCATTAATGAATGACCCTTCTAAATATGTTCAAAAATCTGTAGCCAATCATATTAACGATATTACGAAAGAAGATAAAGAACTCGTTTTTCAGTGGTTACAGCAATTACGTGATAAACAGCATCCTATTAAACCTTGGATTATAAAACATGGACTAAGAACAGTAATAAAAAGTGGTACTTTACCAAAAAATTTTTCTTTTTAAGTATTTTAAACAAAACCGCTTATGCTTCAAAAATGAAGCATAAGCGGTTTTCCTTTTGAATACAGAAATAACAAACATAAAAAGTACTTTAAATTTCTTCTTTATATCATTATTTTACTAACTCTTCTATGTTATTACTTTCCTTAATTTTTTCGGATGATAGCCAGAGTGAATAACTTGTTCCATCCTTGTTCCTTAAATATATGTTAAATTCCTTATTATATAGTTCTTCTTTAAGAATAGTGACTACCTTTCTCAAATCATCTATTACATATGGATCATTTCTATATTTTATCTCACTGTCATTGAAAACTAAAGTCAATTCATACTCTAGACAATTGCCGTCTTTCGGGTGTGGACAAGTAATATCCTCAATTACAAAACGATCATTTTGAATTTCATTTAACCTTACGCCTACTTTTGTTTCAGTTTGAATCAAATATGTCCAATAACCGCTTACAGTGTTTTTCATTGTTAAAAGCAGTTCTTCTTTCGTTATAGCTTTTTGCACATTTTGAAAAGGGAAACCTATAGATTCACCATTATAATCCTCAATTTCAAGTGTTGTTATCTTTCTATTACTCTTCTGAATGAATTGAATTAGAGCATATAAACGATCTAATTCTTTTGATTCAAATTGACTGTAATCAATCTTGTCACTCGTTTTTAAAGTTAATAATAACTTATCCGTTAGTTTCTCCTCTATATCATCATCCACTATATATTGAAAAACATTTTTATTTTCTGGTTCCACGTAACCTAATTTTTTAATTTCTTCTAGCATTGGTTTAAATTTCTTATATTCCTCATATGTTTTTTTTCCGTATTGATATTCATCACCTTTTATTCTTGAATATAAGAAGCCATCTACCTCTACTCTAAATTGAATATTTTTGTTATTTTTTGCTTGAACAGTATGATATGTATGCCCCATATTCCCTTCGTTTATAGCACCCCAATGTGTTACAATCACATCAATTCCGTGCTTTTTTTTCACATATTTTTTCACCTGATCGTCATCTTTATAATTACACCCACTTAAACATAAGAAACATAACAATACTAACATTACATTTTTCATTCTTTTCATATAGCACCTTGCCCTCTTTTCGCATAAACAAAATATTCCATATATAAAGAATACTAAATCGCTGAATGTTTTCAAAGAATTAAAATATTTTTACACTCGGTTTATATATCTATTTCTTTTATTAATAGCTCTAATAAGTTTTAATATTGATAATCGAATATAATAAAAAGAAACCTAAATTTAAGGTTTCCCATTTTTACCAACAATTTAAATTTTAATAGATATTTTTTAGCCAAGTAATAATTTGTAGTACCTGAAACGACTCAAACCAAGTAATGAAAAACAGGAGAACAAAGAAAGAGATAAGTGATATGAATTTTAATCTTCCATCTTCACGTCTAGCAATCGCTATAATACTCAGAACCACTCCAATTAAAAAAGAAATATACCCTAATAGGATAATAGGCTCAGAATAGCTATCTATTATCCTATTTAATCCAAATAATAACATTCCAAAAGTCATCAATGTTATTGAAAATACACTAAATTTTTTCATAATTCAACCTCCAATATAATTTTACTATTTTATGGAGAGAATAATTTTTTTATGCGTATGGATGAACAATTACACTATAAAATTAGATAACTCAATTTATTTTTTCATTAAACAACTGCCTTCTTTTATACCCTCAAAGGATTTTCACTCAATTAACCCGAATATATAAATAACAATTCTCACAAGGAGTAACTTTATATGAATCTATTCGAACACGAAACATAAAACCGTTCCACTTTAATAAGAGGTCCTCCCTTTTTCTTTTCTCATCATATCATCCATTAAAAAAATAGGAGGACATAATTATGAAACGTGATCCATTATTTTTAACTTTATTAGAAAGTGCAAATACACATTTTAGCGGCTGGGATTTTTCTTTCATTTCAGAAACAGGTCGAATGAAGAGCGAGCCTTTATCGTGGTCATACGGCAGTACTACTTTTCAGCTTATGCAACGTGCAGAATCAATGCTCGATATGGGTACTGGCGACGGAGAGTTTTTATCTATGTTACAACCGTTCCCGTCAACTATATTCGCTACTGAGGGCTACGCTCCAAATGTGCCAATTGCTCGAAAGAAATTAGAGCCTTTAGGGGTTACCGTTGTAGAAGTGACCGATGATACTGCTTTGCCATTTCAAGATGGTCAATTTAATTTAATTATAAATCAACATGAATCGTATGCTGCTTCTGAGGTAAACGGAATTCTTTCTCCAAGTGGCGTTTTTCTTACACAACAAGTTGGCGGTCTTGATTGCGCGGAACTTAATGAGCAGTTTGGCTCACCACTAAATAGCGAATTTGCAAGTTGGTCTCTCGAAACCGCATGCAGTGAGTTAAAGCAAAATAGATTTACTATCTTAGATGCAAAAGAGGAATTCCCTTTCCAACGCTTTTATGACATTGGCGCTATCGTCTATTATTTAAAAGCAATTCCGTGGCAAATTCCTGATTTTACTGTTGAAAGGTATTGTGAGGAATTATATCGTATACATGAAATCATCTTACAAAAAGGTTATTTTGATGTGAAGCAACATCGTTTTATGATTAAGGCGATTTGTAGCTAACAAAAAGAGGTGGCAAAGCCACCTCCTTTTTGCTCCGTTTACATATGTTCTCTACTCTTTCATAATAAGAAAAGTTATATCATGCATATTACAATTATGACCAATGAATTGTATTTCTGAAACATATAATCACCTCGCATATATGATAAGAGCAAAAACGTGATTTTTCACTTTCCTCTTCTATTGAGAAATGAGTTGTTTTTCATATCGCTTGTTCGCATCATCTTCTGTCAAACATGCAGTTGTGTAATGAATAATATTCCGGTTATCATACGTAAACATATGTTCTAACTTATTTTCTTCTGTTAATACTGTCGGTAAGTATTTTGGTAAATTGCTAACTACTCCTCTATTATCACCATCTAATATCCAATCAATTTCTTTCCATTCTAATAGACCTTCAGCCGTACGTAATGGTGTATTCATTTGCATTCCATCTGGCAAATCAGCAACGAACACATACATTCCTTCACTAGCCTGGGGCTCATCTTTACCTTTAAAACCAACAGTCCCTTTATACGTTACACTTGAAAGTTCTATGCCCGTTTCCTCAAATGTTTCTCTAATTATTCCTTCGTATGGCGTTTCATTATCTTCTATTTTTCCTCCAACACCATTCCACATCCCCATATTCGGCTTTTTATTTCTATTTAATAGCAGTATTTTATCGCTTTTTCTAATAAAGCAAATTGTGTATTTGTACATACGATCATTTCCTTTCATTTTCCACATGAGTTATTTGGCTTATTTTCAAGTAAAAACACTCGCCTTACAATTCCTTACTACATAATATATAGTACAACTTTCATGCGTAAACACTTTACGTCAAACGAGAGAATCCTTTTTAGAAAGGAGAATTTAAAATCGATAATATAAGCAATGAATTTCTAAACCAATATTACAACAGCCTCGTATGGTTAAACGATACACACTGGTTCGGGGTTCCAATCTGTAAACTTCCCTCTGATCTCTTTTTGTATCAAGAAATCATTTATGAATTAAAGCCCGATTTAATTATTGAATGCGGGACTTTTCACGGTGGTAGTGCACTGTATTTAGCTTCTATGTTAGATTTAATTGGAAAAGGTCACGTACTTACTATCGATATAACTCCGCAGCCAAATCGACCATCACATAATCGGATTACGTATTTAACAGCATCTTCTGTTTCTGTGCAGGCCGTCCAAACAATAGTAAGCATGCGCAAACCTGATGATGTGGTTTTAGTTATTTTAGATTCTGATCATAGTAAAGAGCATGTATCCAAAGAACTATTACTATATAAATCTATCGTCACTACTGGCAGTTATATGATTGTAGAAGATACCTCCATTAATGGACATCCGCTTCTTCCCGATTGGGGGCCTGGCCCGATGGAGGCTGTGGATGAGTTTTTAACTAAAAATAATAACTTCATAATCGACGAGTCTAAACATAAATTTTTCATATCATTTAATCCAAAAGGTTTTTTAAAGAAAATAAAGTGAAACTTTAATAAGTGGGGTTTTGCTCCTCTCCCACTTATTCTATTATTTTCATTTTTGAAAAAGGATAATATACAAATTCCACCTTGCCAATTATGTTATCTTCTTCAATATATCCTAAGCCATTTCGACTATCTCTACTTACTTCGCGGTTATCTCCCATTACAAATAACTTATTTGGCGGAATTTTTGTCTTTTGAAAGTTATAAAACACTTGTGTGTTGTTAAATAAATCTTTGTTTGTATATGGTTCTTCTTGCTTTTTATCGTTCACATATACCTTTCCGTTCGTTATGTTAATTACATCACCAGGAAGCCCTATTACACGTTTCACATAATATTTCGATTCATCCGCTTCCTTTATAATGACAATTTCTCCGTGTTGTAAATTAGAAAGACGTACTACTGCTTTATTTACAAATACGTAGTCTTCTTCATATAAAGTCGGCTGCATCGATTCCCCTTCCACCTTACATAAAGTAAAAGAATGGTAGCCTATGACTATCACCAATATAAATAGTATGTACTTGCCCCAGCCTCTCTTAATCTCCTTTTTCATATCCATTCCCACCTTATAAAGCGCTTTTTAACTCAAAAAATATATCACTGCACAATATGTTTCCATGCAGTGATACTATTTTTACTGTGCCTTGTTCGGTTGTTCTACTGGAATTGAATTTGCATTTGATCTATTTGTTTTTAACTCAAAATACGCATCCAAAATTTCTTTACCAATCGCAGAATTAATTCCTGATTTATCATCATTCACCCATGGTACAACAACTGAAAAAGCTACTTCCGGATCAGCATCATATGGTGCATAACCGGCAAGAGTTAAATTATAACATTTTTTTCGGTTGTTGTTCTCATCTCTTCCAATATCACTTTCTCCACCATATACTGTCTCAGCTGTTCCTGTTTTTCCCGCTGGTTTATATGGTAGACCTTTAAACGTTCCGGTACCTGTTCCGTCAGCTTCTTGAAAAACTCTTCTAAATCCTTCTTTTACATGATTAATGTACGAAGTGTCCATATCCACTCGATTTAATACAACTGGTTCAATCGACCGAACGACTTTTCCTACATCCTCTGGTCTATTCGGTTGCTCTCTAACTTCTTGTACAATTTGTGGTTTCATTCGGTAACCGCCATTTGCAATGGTTGAAATATATTGTGCAAGCTGAAGCGGCGTATATGTATCATACTGTCCAATCGCGTAATCAAGTAAAAATCCGGGTATGTTATCAGTTCTACCTACTTGACCAATTGATTCATTTGGCAGGTCAATACCAGTCGACACACCTAGGCCAAATTGTCTAAAATAGTAGCGCATTTTATTAAATGTTTCTTGTTTAATGTCCAATGGATTGTTTGGGACATAATTAATGCCTGCCATTTTTAAAGCCGTATTAAACATATAAACGTTCGATGACACTTGCAAAGCTCTTAAATCATCAATATCCCCAAATTCTTTCCACGATTTCTTCGGCTTAGAACTTCCTTTAAAATACATTGGTGCATCAAAGAAATGTGTATACGGCTTAATCGCTTCTGTTTGATATCCAGTTAATAAAGTAGCACCTTTTACAGTTGACCCTAACTCATAAGAACTTGTCATCGTTCCTAATGCATAATCTTCTATTTGCATACCGCCATCTTTATTTACAATTTTCTTTCCTGCCATTGATAAAATTTGACCGTTTTTCGGATTCATCATTACTACGAACGCACGATCCATCATCGGCTCTGCAGCATGAAAGGCTCGTAAATTCTTTTCAAGGCTTCCCTCTACTCTTTTCTGTAAATCCATATCGACTGTTAACATCAAGTTATTTCCACTTTTTCCTTCAGTCACTTTTTCTGTTCGAACAATCTTCCCTGCTTTATCCATAATATTTTTAGACTGTTCTTTCGTTCCGTGTAGTGCATCTTCGTATTGTTTTTCGATGTAACTTTTACCAATACGGTCGTTTCGATTATAATCACGAACTAAATAATAATCTAATTGTTCTCTTGGCAAGCCCTCATTTTCAGTAGAAACGCTACCAAGGATGGAACGAAGTATTTTATCATTTGGGTATTCACGTTCCCAGTCCACTGTCGTATCCACTCCTGGCAAACTTGCCAATCTTTCACTTACGACTGCGTATTCATTTTGACTTACATCTTTTTTTACGATTTGCGGCGTCATTTTATATCCCGCATTCATTTTACTTTTAATTGCTAGTACTTCTAAATCCTCTTTTGAAAGCTCGCTTAATTCTTCTTGCGTAATTCTTTCCCTACGTAACTCTTCTACTTTTTTATCTAATTCTTTTCCTTCTATTTCTTGCTCCCTAAATTTACTATCATCTTCTTTTGTCACTTTTGCAGCTGCTCGCTTTTCATTTAACTGCATCCAAAAATCTTTTTTATCTGTTTCTGTCAACTTATCTATATCTTCTGGTGACATTTCTATTAGCTGCGCTAACTGCCTTGCTACTTGTAAAACTTCTTTCGAATCTACCCCTTTCATTTTCGTATATGTAACGGTTCGTAGTGGTTTGTTATTTACAATCACTTGGCCTTGCCGATCAAACATTTTCCCTCTAGGAACAGGCGTGCTTACCGTTACATCTTCCTTTTTGTTCACTTCATTTCTATACGTTTCTCCATCAATGATTTGTACTTTACCTAATTGAATTATAATAGCTGAAAATAAAAGAAAGACGATAAAAAATAGTACATTTAACCGAAAAGGAATATGGGTCTTTTTCTTTTTCGATTGTTTCTTCTGCTCCTTTTTCTGTCTCATTTCGCTCCCTCGCTTCATTCTATTAACATTTCTACATAGAACCATTATGTATCAAATTTATTTATATGATATATATAGAATTTTATATTAATTACAAAAGAAATAAAAGATTTAATTTTCAGTTTTTTAATTTTATATCCTATTTATTACCATTCCCCTTAATTCGTCATAACATGAATTTTCTTCAAACAAAAAACTGAGGTGTTCTCTATACACCCCAGTGTTTTCGTTAACTTATTTCATTGAAGATAACCCTTCAACAAACTCACCAATCTTATTTTGAAAAACAAAATCAAAGTTATATTCTTGTCCTGTTAACTCTTCATTTACTAAAATTGTCGTTGCCCCGATTTCCCTCTTTGCGATTTGTGGGAATGAAGCGACAGGTTGTACTTTTAACGACGTTCCTAAAACGATAAGTACATCTGTTTCATATAAACGTTTCATCGCATTTTGATATTGAGGCAGTGTATCTCCGTATAAAACAACGTCTGGATTTAAAATGAAATTACACTTCTGACAACGCGGCACTTCATGATCAATCATATACTGTAAATCATATCCCGCTTTACACTTCGGACAATGTGCTGTTTGAAGTGTTCCATGTAAATCAATGACATGTTTACTGCCACCTAATTGATGTAAACCGTCAATATTTTGCGTTAAAATCGTAATATCTTTCCCTTGTTCTTCTAGCTCAGCTAAAAAACGATGTCCACGATTTGGTTTATATTGATGGAACGTATTAATTTGAAAGATTTCTTTATAATGCTTCCAAAATTCTTTCGGACTTCGGTTATAATACCCTCTTGATAAGTACATCTCCACATTCGCATCAGCATACAATCCATTTGCTGAACGGAAATCTGGGATACCACTTTCCGTACTTGCACCAGCGCCTGTTAATACTGTAATTTTCTTCGCTTTTTCTAAAATTGAACGAACTTCTTCAAATTGTTGCACAAAAATCACCTCTATGTATTTTCCTATTCTTATTATACCAGTTGTTTACAGGAGGTGTTGTACAATTCATTTTACTTAATGCGTTGCGCCCCCAATCTCTACAATATCTACTTCAACTGTCATCGTTACTTCAATTGCCAATTCTATTCCCTTACGAATAGTAGAAAGTGACATACTCGGTTGCCCTGGATAGTTACTCGCTTGTTCTGGTAAAAACGGAATATGAATGAATCCGCCTTTTATTTTCTTATCATGTTTCTCTAGTTCATGCATAAGTCCATAGAATAAGTGATTACAAACGAATGTGCCTGCCGTCTGTGAAACAGATGACGGTATGCCCTCTTCGCGAAGTTTTTTTACGATTGCTTTCATCGGAAGTGTAGACCAATACGCAATCGCTCCTTCTTCTACAACCGGTACATCTACTGGCTGATTCCCTTCATTATCAGCAATTCTTGCATCATCAATATTAATTGCGACACGTTCTATCGTAATATCTGGTCTGCCCCCAGCTTGTCCGATACATATAATAATTTCCGGCGCTAGTTCTTCTATATACTCTTTTAATACGCTTATTGATTTATGAAATACAGTTGGTATTTGTTTGCTTATTATCTTGTATTCTCCAATTGTTTTTTCATGCAAACCTTTTGCTACTTCCCAAGCTGGATTGATATTTTCTCCGCCAAACGGATCAAACCCTGTTAATAATACTGTTTTCATAGTTTTATCCTCCTAATTAAAAACGATATACAAGGCCGTACATAATAAACATATTTATGATAAAAATTGAAAGAGCAATTGGTACTTGCGCTTTAATAACCGCATTTTTATCCTTTAGCTCTAAAAGCATCGCAGGTACGATATTAAAGTTTGCTGCCATTGGCGTAAGCAGTGTTCCGCAATATCCAGCAAACATACCGAGTGCTGCCATAATTGCTGGGTTTCCGCCGTGCATTTGAACTATTAAAGGTAAGCCAATTCCGCCAGTAATAACAGCAAACGCTGCGAATGCATTTCCCATTACGACTGTAAATAGCATCATGCCTAAACAGTACGCCATAACAGCAACGAACGGATACTCTGTCGGTAACACTTGTCCGACTAAATCAGAAACGACTTGTCCAACGCCCGACTTCGCAAAAATACCGCCAAGTGCCGCTAACATTTGTGGTAAAATAACAGCCCAGCCGACAGCTTGTAATAGTCTGCTTCCTTCTTGAACAGGCGTTGTTATTTTCGATTTTGTAATACGCATCGCCGCGACAAATGCGAGTAATGCACCAAGCGCTAATGCAACTAAAGTTACTTTATCTGGATCAACAAGAGAGACATTTCCCCATTTAATTTTCCCTAACGTCAACGTACCGATAATTGTAAAAATAGGAATTAATAGTGCAGGCATAAAAATTTTATTTTTTAATTTCTCAGCATGTTTTACACGTTCTTGTACTGGAACTTCTTTTTCCTCTGATTTTGTCACTTTATTTAGCGAGGCTAAAACGACCATAGCGAGCACGATACAGCCAACGTAAAACGAAGGAATTACATTTCCAAATAAAAATGTAACTGCAAACAATGCCCAAAATAAACTAGAACCGAATCTGTTTGGATGTTCACGATCGAATGCAATACGAACAGCGATAAAAGCAACAATTATCCCTAATACATAATAGATTGTATCCATTGTGATGATGTTCATATTAGATTGCCTCCTTCTCTTCTTTTCCTTCTGCCTTCATTGTTTTCTCTATATATTTATCAAACCTTCTAAATCTAATCCAGCTTACAATAAGTGCAGATATTGCTGTCGGAATGCCCCAAAGTGCCATATCCCATACACCGACATGCATACCTACTGAATCGAAGAATCCTTTCATTAATAAAATAGCACCAGTTGCGATGAAAATATCTTCTCCGAAAAACCAAGCTGTATTTTCCGCAGCAGCTGCGTTTGCTTTAATCTTTTCTCTTAATTTTTCAGGAAGTTTACCGTATTTACCTTGCGCAGCCCCTTCTGCCATCGGTGCAACGAGCGGCCTTACTGTTTGCGCATGCCCACCAATATTAAGCCCTAGTGCTGCTGATGATTCTCTTATCGTAAAATATGACATTAATACTCTTCCAGTTGTTGCTCCTTTTGATTTCGTTATAAGTGCTTGGGCTCTTTCTTTTAAACCGTAACGCTCTAAAATTCCGATTACCGGTAAAGTTAATATAATTGGCATAGACATATATCTATTTTCTATGAAAAATTTACCGAACATGCTGATCACATCATAAAAACTTAATCCTGAAACCATACCAGTAACAATACCTGCAACCATAACTACTAAAAGTGTATTTAATCTAAATAAAAAGCCCACTGCCACTAATAATATCCCGATTAATTTCACCAATTCCAACACTTCCCCTCATTTTTTATTTCGGTGCACATATAGAAATACCATAATACCCGAATGTTCTGTATATTCTTTCTGCAAATTGCACTGCTTTTTCCCCATCACCGTGTAAACAAATCGTTTGCGTCTGAACTGCTACTTTCTCTCCATTGATCGAATTTACATGGCCTTCTTTCACCATTTGAAGTACTTGCTTTATCGCTTCGTCTTCATCTTTTATAAGCGCATTTTCTTCTGTACGGCTCGTTAATGTACCATCTTGCTTATACGTACGATCCGCAAAAGCCTCTTGTACGAGAGTTACATTGTATTTTTCTGCAGCCTGTATAAACGCCTCGCTATTTGCTAATCCGTAAAGTAATAGACTTGGATTTATATGATAAATTGCCTTTGCGATTGCATCTGCAATTTCCGGATTAGACGCCGCCATATTATATAAGGCACCGTGCGGCTTTACGTGCTGCATCTTCCCGCCAGCCACTTTTACAAACCCGTCTAATGCGCCGATTTGATATAAAACATAATCGTATACTTCACTTGCTGAAACATTCATGTTTCTTCTACCAAATCCAATTAAATCAGGAAATCCAGGATGCGCCCCTATTGCTACGTTATGCTCCAAAGCTTTTTCAACAGTTTGACGCATAATAGACGGATCACCCGCATGAAAACCGCAAGCAACGTTTATAGAGGAAACGAACGGAAGAATTTCATCATCATTCCCCATTTTATAAGCTCCAAAACTTTCTCCTAAATCACAGTTTAAATCGATTGTAGTCACAATGTATTCCTCCTAATTCCAGCTTCGTAAAGCGATGAATTTCTTTAATAGATTCATATTTACTTCCTGTTCTATGTACAATTGTTCCGCTTCTTCAAGCGTAATTTTCTCAAAAGAAACATAGTCCCCCGGCTTTAGCTGGGCAAGAAGAGGTAAATCTACTGAAATGATATTTCCCATTCTCGGATAGCCACCTGTCGTTTGCCTATCTGCCATTAATATAATCGGCTGTCCGCCATTAGGAACTTGAATAGTTCCAAATGTAACAGGACTCGATAAAATCTCTTTTTCTTCAATCCTATTTAAAACTTCTCCCTCAACCCTGTAGCCCATACGGTCAGCATAATTAGATACCTTATACTCTTTCGTAAAAAATGCCTTTCTACTTTCTTCTGTAAATTGATCGTATTCAAAGTCAGCTATGACACGAAGCTTAGGATGTTTCTTATACTTTGGTAGTACGCTGTTGCTAATTACCCATTTCGTTTTTATTCGCTCATCTTTTTGTAAGTCTTGAATGAAACGATTCGCCATTTCTGAGTACGTACCAATTTGAAAACAATCTCCTTTTTTCAGCATTCTTCCTTCTATACCACCAATCGCAGCACGTATGTACGTACTTTTGCTTCCCATTGTACGCTCAATATGTATACCACCCGCAAAAGTCACATACGCTCTACAACCACTTTTCACTTTTCCAAAACAAAGCATACTACCTTCTTCCGCTAAAATGGGACGCCATAATGGGATACGTTCTCCATTTAACAACGGTTCCATATCAACCCCACCAATTGCGAGTAAAGTCGTTTTCTTTATTAACAATTTAGGACCTAAAATCGTCATTTCTAATCCTGCTTCATTCTCTTCATTACCGACTAACATATTGATGAGCCTAAGCGCATTTTTATCCATAGCACCCCCAACAGATACACCAAACTGTTGATAATAAGATCGCCCTAAATCTTGGACTGTTGTAAACATTCCTGCATGCAAAACTTCTACATCCATTCTTTAGCCCCCTCAAGTGATACGTACTCTTCCTTCGTTATCGGGATAAATCGTAAATACATACCACTTTGAATATATGTTGGCATTTCTTCTTTCGGATTAAATAGAGCAATAGGTGTTCGGCCGATAATATTCCATCCACCTGGTGTTTCAAGCGGATAAATACCTGTTTGATTTCCGCCAATACCTACTGAACCAGGAGAGATTTGTAATCGTGGTGTTTCTTTTCTAGGTGTTTCTAATTCTTTTGATAGTCCTCCTAAATACGGGAACCCTGGTGTAAAACCAAGCATATATACAAAATATATAGTTTCACTATGTATTCGAATCACATCTTCTACTTGTAAACCGTGATAATGCGCGACCTCTTCTAAATCAGGTCCATATTCTCCCCCGTAGCACACTGGTATAGAAATATGTTTCATATCCTGTTTTACTTCTTCTTTATAAGAATCACACAGCTCCTTTATATACTGGCGAACGTAATCATATGACCTTTCACTTCTCTCATTTCTCTTCCATACTTCGTATACATTGTAGTAAACAGCTAATGAAGTAAACGACGGAACACACTCAATCATTCCTGCAAACGGATGTTGCTGCAGTGCTTTAAATAACCGCTGTACTTTCTCATATATACCCATCTTAATTTCTTCACCAAATGTAACAATAATTGCTTGATCCCCTAACGCAGAAAATTTCATCCTACTCCCTCTTTCTATGCCAAAAAGCCGAGTTCTTTCGAAATGCGATGCGCTGTTTCTTTCACCTTCGCAATAAAATATGAAATGTTACTTTCGCTGTACTCAATTGCTAATCCTGAAATACTAATGCCTGCTACAACCGTTCCATCGCTCGCGAAAATGGGTGCTGCTATCGCGGCTGTATGATTTTCTAACTCAGAATAACTAATTGTGTAGCCTTCCTTTTTTGCCATTTGCAACACTTCTAACAATTGTTCCTTATCCACGATTGTTCCATCTGCAAACTGTTTTAAATCCACTTCCTCTATGTATCTCCGTTTCTCTTCCTCGGAGAAATACGATAGTAAAATTCTTGGACATGCACCAGCATAAAGCGGTGCTCTTCTTCCAACCGCCGTATACACGCGTACCGGCTGAACACCCTCCATCTTTTCAACGTAAATTGCCTCATTATCATCTTGAATTATTAAATTAACTGCCTGTCCTAAACTATCTCTAAGTTCTTTCATATAAGGAATTGCTATATTTCTTACTGATAATCGGTGTGAAACAAGTTGACCGAACCGTAAAAATACGACCCCTAAACGATATTTCCCCTTTTCGTTTTTTTGTAAAAACTCCATCTCTTCCAACGAACCAATTAAACGATAAACAGATGTTTTCGGCATATTTGTAAGCTGAACCATCTCAGTTAAACTTAGCTCTTCATGCTCATAAAACAACTCTAAAATATCCATTGTCTTAACTGCCGTTTTATTTATACTCATTCTATCTCCCTTTCGTTCCGAATTACGGAACTTAAATTCCGTTTTTCGAAACAAACATATAATTTAAAATTATAAAATATTCTTTCAATTCAATCAATAGATTTTAAGCAAATAAAAAAGTATGGAAGAATATCTCTCCCATACTTCACCACACTTTATAACGCTCTTACTTGTTCCAACGGCCAGAAAACAGCTTGTCCTTTTCCGACAATTTCATCTTCTGAAATAAAGCCAAACATGCGACCATCCTTAGAAACTTCACGATTATCCCCTAAAACAAATACTTGGCCTTCTGGCACTTTCGTTTTCCCAGTGATTTGTTCTAACGTAAAGTCTGGAGTTAATACACGACCTACTGCTTTTTCTTTAAACTTTTTTAAATATGGTTCTTCCATCGCTTTTCCGTTTACATATAAAACATCATTTTTATACTCAACTGTATCGCCTGGCAAACCAATTACTCGTTTTACTAAATCGTATCCTTCTTTTCCGTGGAAGACGATAATATCAAAGCGATCTAATCCACTTATACTATAACCAATCTTATTCACGAGAACTCGTTCGTTATTTTTTAAAGTGGGCATCATTGATTCACCTTGCACTAAAGAAGGTGTAAATAAAACACCGCGAATAATAGCAATTAATACAAGGGTAAAACCTATCGTTTTAGCCCAAGAGAATAATTCTTTCTTTGTATTTTCCTTCATCGTTTCTCCTCTTTCTTAAGCACTTATTTTATTATTTCAACTAATTCTTGTACTAAATTAGGATCTATTTCAGAAAAACATGATTTTCCTTCTCTTACCGCTGTACCGACATGCGCCTGCGTGATTCCAGTTTCATCTAGCAATCGCTTTATATTTTCTTTCGTCACGCCAGCTCCAGCTACAAGCTGAATTTGACCATCGCTTACCTTTTGCATTTCTGTAAGCACCGGAATATTCTCTACTATATTTCCTTGTCCACCTGAAGTTAAAACGTGAGTCACTTTATGAAACTTCTTTAAAGTTCTCATCGCTTCTACTGGATTTTCTATATCATCTATCGCACGGTGGTACGTTACATTTATTCCATCTACAACAGATAGTAAGTCCGCTAATTTCTCTTCATTCACTTCATTTCGTTCATTTAATACGCCTAATACTACACCAGCTGCTCCTAACTTCTGTGCAACTATAATATCTTCTTTCATCATTTCAATTTCTTCTTCCGTATATGTAAAAGACTTCGCATGCGGACGAATCATAACATGAATTGGTATACTTACCGCTTCTACCGCTTTTTTTATAAAAGCATAACTCGGTGTTAAACCACCTTCTGTATAAGATGAAATTAATTCAATCCGCTTCCCGCCAGCGCTTTCAATTCGTTTTACATCTTCTAAACATGTTGCAATAACCTCTAGCATGAGATGACCTCTTTTCGTGCTTTTTTCTTATTATAACATTAGTAAAAATAAGAAGCCTAGCTTTCTCCTTTAAAACTTAAAAAAGAAGAATGAAAAGAAAGATTTTTTTATTGGCAACAATTATTGGTAACATCCTATTATTCATGTACACTCCTACCATAATGAAAAAACCCGTCATTTTGACGGACTTTTCTAATTTCAAGCTTTTCTTTCCTCAGTTTTCATATCAATGCCTAATTGATCTTCCAATAACTTTACACCTTTCTTTGTAAGATGGACAGCTCGGTTCTTATCCGTTTTTGTAATCCATTCCTGTTCAAAAAATAGTTTTGCTATTGCAGATCCTAACCAACCGGCAATATGGTAGCGTCGTTCACTCCAATCAAGGCAAGGTTTTGCAAATACCCTCCTTTTTGTATCTGCCTCATCAACATTTATTCCAAAATTCAGAAACCATTGCTTACCTTGTTCCGTTACAATGTATTCTCCATCCTCTAAAATTATAAATTGCCTATCTAGTAATTTTTCAGTTATCTCTACACCGAGTTTGCCTGCAAGATGATCATAACAAGTTCGAGCATAACGAATTTGTTTTAGTTGGCTTGATTGTTTTAAAGAGCGAACTTGAACTGTTGGTGCAATTGTCCCTAACT
The DNA here is from genome assembly GCF_003458115.1 of Bacillus sp. ISO11. Taxonomy (NCBI): domain Bacteria; kingdom Bacillati; phylum Bacillota; class Bacilli; order Caryophanales; family Bacillaceae; genus Bacillus; species Bacillus sp. ISO11. The sequence goes on from NZ_QXCO01000035.1 coordinate 44,436, forward strand.
TTTCAAGCACTTCTGCAACTTCTTGATTAGCAAGTCGATAGTAACGATGTCTACCATGTTGTTCAACTGTAAGTAAATTCCCTTCTACTAATTTAGAAAGATGCGAACTAATTGTTGGATGTGACACTTTTGCCATATAAGCCAATTCACTAGCAGGTAGTGCCTGATTATTCATTAGACAATCTAATATGATTGCTCTTGTAGGTTCAGCAATTAGTTTAGCTATATATGAGATATTCGGATATACATTCATATTTCGATGATACCCTAACTATTAAATTGATACAATTATTTTAAGTTTAATAGTAAAGGAGAATGTATTATGAATGCAATTGATCTTAGTATATTAAATTTGAAAGAAACGAGAAGGCGCTCAGAAAAATTATGGAATTCTCTTCCTAATAATTTTCTTAATTGGAAGCCTGATCCTGAGGCTATGTCTTTTGGTGAGATGATTCGTCATGTATGGAGTTCAACTTTTTACTACCATATGATTATAAAAAACAACGGTTCAATAAACGACATACGTATCCCGTATGATGACGAGCCGATTACTTGTGTAAAAAAAGAAATTGAATTGGCACAATCATACTTTACTGACTTCATAGAATATGTTCAATCGATAAGCATAGCCGAGCTAGATTCAAGACTTATTGATAGAAGCGATGTTGGCTATCAACGATATTTAGGCGATATGCTATTACGAATTGCCTATCATGATGCGGTCCATGCAGGTCAATTTTTACAATATTTACGAACGGTAAACTTAGAAAGACCATTAATTTGGGATTAAATACGAAAAATGTTTATACAGCCTCCAAACTGGCATTACAATAAGAATTTTTCAACAAGAAACAATCACAAAACCATGATAATCATTTATATTAAAAACCTACATCTCAACCAAGTGCTTCATACACATAAAAAGCACGGGTTTGATTACTAATCAAACCCGTGCTTTCAAAACAAATATAATATCCATAAACAATAAAATGTAAGCTTTAAAAACTACGACCGAAACGCCGCATCCGCCAGCATAGACAATGTTGCATCATCCATCGGTGGATTATGCAGTCCTGCTCTGACGTTTAAATAGTAACGATGGAGCGGATTTTTTTCTGATAAACTTTTTGCTCCTACGATGCGCATCGATTTATCCACTATAGATATCGCCGCATTTGTTACAGCATATTTCACGGCTGCTAATTCTGCTTGCAGTGATAGTTTATCTTCTGCCTCATCGTACTTTTTCGCAATTTGATATAAAAAGACGCGAGCTTGCATAAGCTCGAGTTCTAATTCTCCAACTAATCTTCTAACATTCGGCAATAAACTAATAGAATGGTTTAAACTGTTTGGCTTGTATGATTCCGCAAATTGAACTGCATAATTTCTTGCTGATTGTGCAATTCCTAAATAACATGCTGGTATATGTAGCAACCAGCCAACACCCTTTTGTTTTACTTTCCCGCCTTTTATATCTGTAAAAAAGCGACTTTCTATCTCTACATTTTGTAAGACAAGGTCGTGGCTAGCAGTCCCTCGCATTGCAACGCTATCCCACGTTTCTTCAATAGATACACCGAGTGTATTTCTTGGAATAACAAACTCACCAACTTCTTCTTGGCCTTCCATACTTGCTGAAATAATAAAATAATCAAGTACTGGCGCCATCGTTGTAAAAGTTTTTCTTCCATTTATAACCCACTTCTCGCCTTGTTGAACCGCTATTGTTTCTGGTTTGCCGCCACGCGTCGGACTCCCTGTTTTCGGTTCTGTTGCTGCCCTGTTAAAGAGCGCACCATTACGTACTTCTTCGCAAAACCATTTGAACATCTCATCATTCCAAGAGCGATTTTCCGCTAGCTCTTTCACAATGCCAAGATGCCAGCCAATCGATAATGCAGTAGCTCCGCAGCCTTCCGCGATTTTCTCTTGAAATAAAACAAAGTCATATAAAGAAATCGCACTACCACCAAATTCCTTCGGTAACGTTAATTTCGTATATCCGATATCTTTCAAATCATTTATATTTTCATACGGAAATGATCCTAATTCACTTAGCTGATGCTCCCTTTCCATGAACTTCGGAATCAATTTATTTATTTGTGCAATAATGAAAGATTGTTCTTCTGTTTCAACAAATGAGAGTGCCATACTATAATCTCCTTTATGTTCGATTCATCAACCGCTCACTTTTTCATTATGATTATATGAAGCTACCTCTCTATTGTTTCACTATTCCGATAAAAATACAATGTTTTTGACTAATAAGAAAAGTTCCTATTTAAGGATAGGTTCTTTTCTTATGTTAATCTCCCTTCAATGCCTTTAATGGCAAAGAGGTTACATATCCAATATACGAGAATAATTCTTTAAAAAAGAATGGAATTTCTGTGTCTAACGTTTTATATGCTGATGTCGGCGTTGGTGAAGCATACGCTTCAATATTAATATGTTTTGCAATTCTCATTGCGCGTTTCATATGAAGTGGATCACTTACAATCGTGTATGTGCGTATTCCGTTCTCTATTCCAACTTGCTTCGCATTTTTTAAATTTTCTTCAGTGAAAAGGGATTTAGTTTCAATTAAAATATCTTCCTCTTTTACACCTTGTTTCATTGCATATACTCTTGCAGTACGTGCTTCCTCAAGTTCTGCCTCGAACTTTGTACCACCTGTAAAAATAATCTTTTTAATATTTCCGTTCTTATATAAAGAAATCGCATGATTAATTCTTTCTTTAAATACAGGAGATGGTTTTCCGTTCCATGAAGCTGCTCCTAGTACGATACCAGCATCCGTTTTCACGTCATCATTTGCTTTAAAACGATAACTCCAAATATCGTAAGCTGCATAACTTACATATAAAATAGCAGAACAAATCATTAGTAAAAATACTTGAAAGATTCGTCTTTTCTTACTCTTCTTATTTTCTTTCATTTGTAATTGCCTCCGTACATCATCCATACTTCTATAAAAAACATTTATATCAAATCGTTTTGTTTGAGTTTATTTAAAAGAAGGAACTTTACTTGTTATTTATGTATAAAAGGGTTTTCATTTAAAATTGAGGATTATCAATTCATTTTCATTTGCGGTTTTCATTACATTTTTTAAATTCATAAGTTTATTACCATACAACTACATTGTAACGAATTTTTTCTCAGAAGGGAACGATGAAACAAAAGGAATTAAAATAAAGTAGCATTTTGTAAGAAAAAAGGTATATTTTTCATGTCTCACGAACAATATACCTTTCAAAACACGAATTATAACTTTTCTTTATACAACTCTAATTTTTCTAACAATTGTTCTTTTACGCCTGGCCATTCACTCGAGATAATACTGTACACCACCGCATCTCTCACATAACCATTCGGTAATTTTCTTTCATTTCTAAGCACACCTTCTTTTAATGCGCCTAATCTTTCAATTGCTCGTTGTGCTTTTTCATTTCTTGCATCCGTCTTAATTTGTACCCTAAGCATATGCAGTTTTTCAAAAGCATACTGAAGAAGCATATACTTACACTCTGTATTTATACTCGTACGTTGTACACTCGGATGATACCACGTTTGCCCTAACTCAACTGTCTTATCTTCTACTGAAATATTATATAAACGTGTACTTCCTACAATCTTATTCGACTGTTGATCTACGGTTACGAAAGGTATTTGATTACCTCTTCCGTAGCCCTTTATCGCTTTTTGAACGTATTGTTGCATATCTTGCACACTATCCATTTTAGAGATTAAATACGCCCCAATATCCCGATTTCCTTCTACAATCGAAAACAAAGTTTCGACATCAGTATTATCCATTAACCGCAACTTTGCTCTTTCGTGAATAATTTCCATTTTTAAGCCCCCTTTGTTGTTACTATATCATAAGAATCAAAAACGTATTATACTAATATAAAAATATAGAGCGAAGAATTCTTTTCAAATATATTCTTCTCGTATAAGGTAGGAAGACTCATCAGTAAACCTCAAAAAAATAATTTTTTGATAATTTCCAATAAATTCTATATAATGATAAACGGGAGGGGATAAAAAATGCTAGATCAAATTACTTGGGGAACGCCAGGCAGCTTATTATGCTTAGGGTTCTTTTTTGCGGGACTAGGAATCTTCTTAAGAAGCGTTACGTCATATACGAAAAATAAATAAGAATATCCCGCTTTTAAACAAAAGAAGCCCTCTTTTTTGAGCTGCACCCCAATTGTTAGACACAGTCTAACAATTGGAGGTGCAGTTTTTTGTATGACAAAATTTACGAAGGATTTAAAGTTAACGCTCGTTCAAGGATTTAATCCGAAAATAATTTCTCAAGC
>NZ_QXCO01000036.1:0-48599 GCF_003458115.1 Bacillus sp. ISO11
TTTTTCCGCCTTCCGTACCTTCTAGATATCGTTTTACTGCTTGTATTTTATCTTTTGAAGAAAATTTAGCCATAAAAAATGCACCTCCAATTGTTAGTTATGTGTCTAACAATTGGGGTGCACTTCATTTTTGATAGTCTTTTTTTGTTGTATGGATTGAATTATATAATGTATTGCAAATAGAAATAATAGAAGTAATGCGGAAAGGCGGTGGGGGGAAATGAAATATCCAGACCATTTAGTAAAACAAGTGCAAGAGCGCAGTGCTCCTTATCAACTAGAAGGTTTTTTAAGTGGACAAGGTCCTGAAAATCCCAAATTTATGTTGTTAGGAGAAGCGCCTGGTGAAACAGAAATTCATAATGGGATTCCGTTTAGCGGGAGGGCGGGAAAACAATTAATGGATTTTTTAGAGCGTATTGATGTTACAAGGGAAGAAGTATATATTACGAGCGCTGTTCGAAGTAGACCTTATAAATGGCGAGAGAAAAAAGAACGAAATGGTGAAATCATACAAAAAAAGTATAATAGAACGCCAAATCAGGGAGAAATAGTTGCCCATGCGCCTTTGTTAGATTATGAATTAGAGAAAATACATCCGAAGCTTATCGTCACGCTTGGAAATATCGGTCTTCAACGTTTAACAGGAAAAAATAAAAAAATCACAGATGTACACGGGCAATTATTAAAACAGCCCATTCAAAAATTAAAGGATATGCAAAGTGCAGAGTTTACATGGTCAGAGAAAGAATATCATGTTTTTCCGACTTTTCATCCAGCTTCCATTTTTTATAATCGGAGTTTATTGGAGCTTATTCATGAGGATTTTGAGAAGCTTAAAAGACTTGTAATAAAAAACTAGAAAAGCTAAGGCGCTTTTCTAGTTACATTTAATTATGTAAAGGGTTTTTATTTTCATCTAACGTAAATCCTTCACCAACTACATCATGTACATCACTTACAGCGACAAAAGCATGAGGATCTACAGAAGTAATGATATTCTTTAATTTCACGATTTCATTTTTAGCAACAACGCAATACAATACGTTACGTTCCACTTTTGTATACGATCCAACAGCTTTTAAAAAGGTTGCTCCGCGCTCCATTTCAGATAAAATTTTGGCAGCAATTTCATCGTTTTTCTCTGAGATAATAGTCGCTCCTTTGGCAGCATAAGCTCCTTCTTGCATAAAATCAATGACTTTAGCACCGATAAAAACAGCAACTAGCGTATACATGCCCTCGCGGTATGATAAATAGGTAAGAATAGAGACTACGATAACGACAGCATCAAACATAAACATTGTTTTCCCCATACTCCAGCCAACATATTTGTGAGCTAGTCGTGCGATAATATCTACACCGCCAGTAGTCCCGCCATATTTAAATATTATTCCAAGGCCGATACCGATAAATGCCCCGGCGAATAAAGCTGCGAGTGTCATATCATTTTGCAAGTTTAAATGTAAGTTGAGTACTTCGTAACGCTGGAAAATCCATAGAAATAAAGATACGCTAAAGGTGCCAATTAATGTATATAAAAATGTCGTTCTGCCAAGTAACCTCCAACCAATAAAAAATATAGGGATATTTAAAATTAAGTTTGAGTAGGAAGGATCAAACTTAAATAAAAAATACAATAATAGTGTAATACCAGTAAACCCACCCTCTGCAAGGTGGTTTTCAATATTGATATTGACAATACCGAAAGAAAATATAGCGGAACCGATTAAAATAAAAATAATATTTCGCATCTTCAATTTTGATGTCATATAGAAATCCCCCTAATTATGTAATGATTGCATTGCTCCGCTGAAACAGTAAAACATAATAATAAGTAATTTCTAGTTGCTAGTGAAAATAGTAAGAACTTGATTGATGTGGGCTGATCTTTTGTGAAAAGCACAAAAGAAGGTTTCACTTTATCCCGCTCTAACGGCTGATAGGAGATGAAGCAAAGAAGAGGGGCAAACCAGCCGTAGGAACTCGATTAGTTCAACTAATCTTTTGCAAAAAGCGCAAAAGATTAGTTGAACTTTACCCCGTACCAACGGCTGGTAGGAGATAAAGCTCTGAAGAAAGGCGAACCAGCCGTAGGAACCCGATTAGTTCAACTAATCTTTTGCAAAAAAACGCAAAAGAAGTTTCACTTTATTATAGTCTATCCAAAAATGGGTCGCAAATAGGTGTTTGACGGGGAATAATATTTGTCAAATCGCGATGAATTGGCTAACATGAAAGAGGAAGGATTAGAGGTGAATAGTATGGAAGCAAAAACGATGAAAGATATGCAGAAAGAAGTAGATGCATATATTGGTCAGTTTAAAGAAGGTTATTTCAGTCCGATTGCAATGATGGCTCGTTTAACGGAAGAAATGGGAGAGCTTGCAAGAGAGGTAAATCATTATTATGGTGAGAAACCGAAGAAAACAACTGAAAAAGAAAGAAGTATTGAAGAAGAGCTTGGAGATGTATTATTTGTTATGATTTGTATGGCAAATAGTTTAAATATTGATTTAGAGACAGCACATAACATTGTAATGAATAAATTTAATACACGTGATAAAGATCGCTGGACACGTATTGATGAGGGAGAGAAAGAATAATGAAAGAAATTAAAGTAATTATCGCCGGACCAAGAGGACGTATGGGACATGAAGCAGTCCTTCTTATGGAAAGAACGGAACATTTTAATTTAGTAGCAGCAGTGGATTATAAGCATGGTGGTGAAAAAATTTCTGATTTACCTGGCATGCCAGCATTACATGCGCCGATTTACGCTGATTTACATACTTGTTTAGATGAAGTAGAAGCAGATGTGTTGTTAGATTTAACAACACCAGAAGTGGGGAAACAACACGTTACACTTGCAGTTGAGCGTGGACTTCGTTCGGTTATTGGTACAACTGGATTTACAGAAGAAGAATTGGCACGTTTAACAGAGAATGCAAAAGAAAAAGCAGTAGGAACAATTATTGCTCCAAACTTTGCAATTGGTGCAGTTCTTATGATGAAATTCTCACAAATGGCAGCGAAATATTTCCAAGATGTTGAGGTAATTGAATTACATCATGATCAAAAATTAGACGCACCATCTGGTACAGCTGTAAAAACGGTAGAGTTAATTCGTCAAAATCGTGAATCAAAGCAGCAAGGTCATCCAAATGAAGTAGAGCAACTAGCAGGTGCACGAGGTGCAAATGTAGACGGTATTCACATTCATAGTGTACGTTTGCCAGGGCTTATTGCACACCAAGAAGTAATGTTCGGTGGAGATGGACAAATGTTAACAGTTCGTCATGATTCATTCAATCGTGCATCATTTATGTCAGGTGTAAAACTATCAATTGAGACGGTAATGAACCTTGATCATCTTGTGTACGGTTTAGAAAATATTATCGACTAAAGGGGAGACAACGGATGAAAATTGCCTTAATCGCACATGACAAAAAGAAAAATGATATGGTTTCGTTTGCATACGCATATAAACCAATTTTTGAACAACATGAATTATTTGCAACAGGAACGACAGGGCTTCGTATTATGGAAGCGACTGGATTAGTTGTAACAAGATATCAATCTGGCCCTCTTGGTGGAGATCAAGAAATTGGTGCAATGATTGCAAAGAACGATTTAGATATGGTGATTTTCTTCCGCGATCCATTAACAGCACAGCCGCATGAACCGGATGTGAATGCATTGCTTCGTTTATGTGATGTATATGCGATTCCACTTGCAACGAATATGGCAAGTGCTGAAATGTTAATGCACGCATTAGAGCGAGGAGATTTAGATTATCGTAAGTTAAGAAAATGAGGGGAACAATTATGAGTGGATTACATATATTAGCGTTTGGTGCTCATGCCGATGATGTTGAAATCGGCATGGCTGGTACCATCGCTAAATATACAAAGCAAGGGTATGAAGTAGGTATTTGTGATTTAACAGAAGCTGATCTTTCTTCAAATGGAACGATAGAGTTGAGAAAAGAAGAAGCGAAGGTCGCAGCTCGTATAATGGGAGTAAAAACGAGGCTGAATTTAGCGATGCCAGACCGTGGTTTGTATATGAAAGAAGAGTATATACGTGAAATTGTCAAGGTGATCCGTACATATAAACCAAAACTAGTTTTTGCGCCGTACTATGAAGATCGCCATCCAGATCATGCAAATTGTGCAAAGCTTGTGGAAGAGGCTATTTTTTCAGCAGGAATCCGTAAATATATGCCGGAACTTTCACCACATCGTGTGGAGTCTTTTTATAATTATATGATTAATGGTTTTCATAAACCGAATTTTTGTATAGATATAAGTGAGTACCTCTCTATAAAGGTGGAAGCATTAGAAGCGTATGAAAGTCAGTTTTCAACAGGGAGTGATGGTGTTAAGACACCGTTAACAGAAGGTTACGTTGAAACTGTAATCGCTCGTGAGAAGATGTTTGGAAAAGAAGTTGGAGTCTTGTATGCCGAGGGATTTATGAGTAAGAAACCGGTTTTATTACATGCTGATTTATTAGGGGGATGTAAATGAAATTAAAAATAGGTATTACATGTTATCCTTCTGTAGGTGGTTCTGGAGTTGTTGGGACAGAATTAGGAAAGCAATTGGCGGAACGTGGGCATGAAATTCACTTTATCACATCGGGTTTACCATTCCGGTTAAATAAAGTATATCCAAACATTTATTTTCATGAAGTGACGGTAAATCAATACTCTGTATTTCAATATCCACCATACGATTTAGCGTTAGCAAGTAAAATGGCCGAGGTTGCACAAAGAGAAAACTTAGACATTTTACATGTGCATTACGCAATACCACATGCAATTTGTGCATATTTAGCAAAACAAATGATCGGAGAGCGTATTAAAATTGTTACAACCTTACATGGAACAGATATTACTGTGTTAGGTTCCGACCCTTCGTTAAATAATTTAATTCGTTTTGGTATTGAGCAATCGGATGTTGTCACTGCTGTCTCGCATTCATTAATTAACGAAACACATGAGCTTGTAAAACCAAGTAAAGAAATTCAAACGGTATATAACTTTATAGACGAACGTGTATATTTCAAGCGTAATATGTCTCAATTAAAGAAAGAATATGGTATAAGTGAGAGTGAAAAAGTACTTATTCATATTTCGAATTTCCGTAAAGTGAAACGTGTGCAGGATGTTGTTCAGGCATTTGCTAAAATTGTTAAAGAAGTAGATGCGAAGTTGCTTCTTGTTGGAGACGGACCAGAATTCTGTACCATTTTACAGATAGTGAAGAATTTACATATTGAAGATCGCGTTTTATTCTTAGGGAAGCAAGATAATGTTGCAGAACTACTTGCGATGAGTGATTTAATGTTGCTTCTATCAGAGAAGGAAAGTTTTGGTCTTGTTTTATTAGAAGCAATGGCGTGTGGTGTACCTTGTATCGGAACGCGGGTTGGAGGTATTCCAGAGGTTATTCAACACGGGGAAACAGGATATTTATGTGAAGTTGGCGATACAACAGGAGTGGCAAATCAAGCTATTCAGCTATTAAAGGACGAGGAACTTCACCGTAATATGGGAGAACGAGCAAGAGAAAGTGTTTATGAGCAATTTCGCTCAGAAAAAATTGTTTCACAATATGAAACGATTTACTATGACGTACTAAGGGATGACAAAAATGGAAAGATTTAAAAAAGCTAGTTCTATTATTGAGACATTAAAGCAACAAGGACATGAGGCTTACTTTGTTGGTGGAAGCGTACGAGATCTTATTATCGATAGGCCGATTGGAGATATTGATATTGCGACATCTGCTCTACCAGAAGAAGTGATGGCTATATTCCCAAGAAATGTTCCTGTTGGTCTTGAGCATGGAACTGTAATTGTTGTAGAAAATGGTGAGCCTTATGAGGTAACTACTTTTCGAACAGAAAGCGAATATGAAGATTTTCGAAGACCTAGTAGTGTTCAATTTGTTCGTTCATTAGAAGAGGATTTAAAACGTCGTGATTTCACGATGAATGCAATTGCTATGACAGAAGAAGGCAAAATGGTTGATTTATTTGCTGGACAGGAAGCCATTCAACAGAGAGAAATTGTGACAGTTGGAAATGCTGCGGATCGTTTTCAAGAAGATGCCCTGCGAATGATGCGTGGTATTCGGTTTGTAAGCACGTTAGGTTTTTCATTAGAAATGAAAACGAAGCAAGCGATTGAAACGTATGGGCATTTGCTAGAACATATAGCAATTGAGCGTATTACAGTAGAGTTTGAGAAACTGTTAACTGGTACATATTGTGTGAAAGGTCTCAAAGAATTAGTAGAGACGAAGCTGTTTTCTCATTTGCCATATTTACAAATGTCAGAAGAGAGACTGTTAAAAGCTACGCAGTATAAATGGGATTCTTTCGAAACGGATATTGAGGCGTGGGCATTTTTCTTATATTGTATCGGAGAAGAACATCCATCTGTCTTTTTACGTCAATGGAAGTTTTCGAATAAAAAAATAAAAGATATTGTTGCAGTTTTATTGGCAATTCGTACTAGAAAGGAGAAGGATTGGGATACAGTCCTTCTTTATAAAACGGGAATTCATATCGCTGAAATGGCAGAGAGAGTATATGAAGCGATGATTGAAAGCTATGACCCTACATCTGTTGAACGAGTACAATCAATGTTTCATGCATTGCCAATCCAGGAACGTCAAGAAATGAATGTGACTGGTAATGATTTATTAAACTGGGCAAACAAAAAGCCTGGTCCGTGGGTTGCTGAAATGCTTCAGAAAATCGAAGAAGCAATCGTACAAGGAAACGTAGTTAATGAGAAAGAGCGTATAAGGGAGTGGCTGCAAGGATGCAATCTACTATAAGAAAGCAGTTATTGCAAGTTTTTTCTGAAGCGGATGGCGAGTTTGTATCCGGCCAAACAATTAGTGATAAACTTGGTTGTTCAAGAACTGCTGTGTGGAAACATATGGAGGATCTGCGGAGTGAGGGATATGAACTTGAAGCTGTGCGCCGATTAGGTTACCGAATTGCAAGTAAGCCAGACAAAGTGACTGCTAATGAAATTCAGTTAGGGCTACAAACGAAGCGGATTGGTAGAACAGTGTATTTTGAAGAAACTGTTGAATCAACGCAGCACATTGCAGCAAAACTTGCTTATGAAGGTGCAGAAGAAGGAACTGTCGTTGTAGCAGAAGAACAAACAGCGGGAAGAGGTCGTTTAAGCAGAAAATGGCATTCACCAAAAGGAACAGGGATTTGGATGAGTATTATTTTACGCCCGTCAATCCCAGTTCATCATGCACCGCAACTTACTTTGTTAGCGGCTGTTAGTGTTGCACAGGCAATTGAAAAATGTACGGGTGTAAACGTAGGAATAAAATGGCCAAATGATATTTTAATTCAAGGTAAAAAGGCTGTAGGTATATTAACAGAAATGCAAGCGGATCCTGATAAAATTAATGCTGTCATTATGGGCATCGGTATTAATGCGAATCAAAAGCAAGAACATTTTGATGAAGAAATTCAGCACATCGCTACTTCATTAGCGATTGAATCAGGTAAGCCGATTGTTCGTGCAGAACTTATGCAACAAATCTATTTACAACTAGAAAAATTATATGAAGAATATTTACAAAATGGTTTCTCTGTCATTAAAATTCTTTGGGAAAGTTACGCTGTGAGCATCGGGAAAGAAATTACCGCTCGAACAATGAGAGAGACGATTACGGGTGTAGCAAAAGGAATTACAGAGGATGGTGTATTGCTTCTAGAAGACCATGAAGGAAAAGTACATCATATTCATTCTGCAGATATCGAAATTAAGTAAAAGAAGTTCCTCTTTTGGAACTTCTTTTTATTTCAATAGTTTTGAGTTGAATTTGTAACATGATAATAAATTCTTTTCATCTGCAATTCTCCTTTGTTAAGTACTTTCCTCAATTAACCTGCATCATTAGTTTAAGAGTTATACTATACAGTTAAATGGATTACAGAAAAAATTAACTTGGACTTTTTTAACATGCGTTGAAAAAACATGTATCTTTTCAGTATTGAATTATCCATAAAAACTGTATAGCATATATACTCTCGTGTTAAATTTCATATACCGTAATAAGAATAAAAAATTATTTTTTCAAAAAAATGTAGTAATTCCTTTTTGTAGTTTGCTATAATTAGTTCGAATGTGGGCAGTATCAGAGCGAACTGCACCATGATTCGAAGTCATACGAAAAATAATAACTTGGATTCTGCCTTGATCCAATAACGGACTGGGACAGAGGGATGAATAATGCCGACTAACACACAACCCTTCTGCCCTTTTATGGCCAGAGGGGTTTTTTTATATGATTTCGGCCATCTCCTCTCTCCTGCATAAAGGAGGAGTAGTTTTTGAAAACAAAAACAGATTTTTTGAAGATGAAAGAGCAAGGTGAGCCGATTACAATGCTAACGGCGTATGATTATCCATCTGCTAAATTAGCAGAAGAAGCTGAAGTTGATATGATTCTAGTTGGAGATTCTCTTGGAATGGTTGTACTCGGATACGATTCAACAGTACCTGTAACAGTAGAGGATATGATTCATCATACGAAAGCTGTACGCCGCGGAGCGAAAGAGACGTTTATTGTAACTGATATGCCATTTATGTCGTATCACGTATCATTACAAGAAACGATGGTGAATGCACGCCGCATCGTTCAAGAGAGCGGGGCACACGCACTGAAGGTAGAAGGTGCTGGAGAAGTTATATCGACGATTCAATATTTGACGAACGCAGGAATTCCTGTTGTAGCGCATTTAGGTTTAACCCCTCAATCTGTAGGAGTGTTGGGTGGATATAAAGTGCAAGGAAAAGATGCGGAGAGTGCAAAAAAATTAATAGAAGATGCAAAGAAATGTGAAGAAGCTGGTGCAATAGCGCTTGTGTTAGAATGTGTACCAATGCAGTTAGCAGAACTTATTTCAGAGCAACTAACAATACCGACAATTGGGATTGGTGCAGGACAAAAAGTAGATGGGCAAGTGCTTGTTTATCATGATCTTATCTCATACGGCGTAAATCGTGTTCCGAAATTTGTGAAGCAATATACGTCTGTTCAAGAGGAGATTGTGCGTGGGATTTCACAATATGTTACTGAAGTAAAGACAAGGCAATTTCCTGAAGAAAAACATTCGTTCACAATGAAAGAGGAAGAATGCTTAGCGTTATACGGAGGAAAACAATAATGAAAATCGTAACTACAGTGCAAGAGATGCAGCAAATTACGAGCGAACTTCGTGCAAGTGGAAAGAGTATTGGTTTTGTTCCAACAATGGGTTATTTACATGAAGGCCATGCTACTTTATTACGTAAGGCAAGAGAAGAAAATGAAATTGTAGTTTTAAGTGTATTTGTAAACCCACTACAATTTGGCCCAAATGAAGATTTAGATCGATATCCTCGTGATATTGATAGAGATGAAAATGTAGCAAAAGAAAACGGTGTAGATTATTTATTTTATCCGAGTGTAGAAGAAATGTATCCAGCAGAACAAACAACAACGGTAGAAGTTGTGAAGCGCACGGACGTATTATGCGGTCAACAAAGACCTGGTCATTTCGCTGGTGTTGCAACTGTACTAATGAAACTATTTAATATTACGCTGCCAAAGCGTGCTTATTTCGGTATGAAAGATGCTCAACAAGTTGCAGTAATTGAAGGGTTTGTAACTGATTTCAATATTCCAGTTACAATCGTACCAGTTGATATTGTAAGGGAAGAAGATGGTTTAGCGAAAAGTTCTCGTAACGTGTACCTATCACAAGATGAACGTGAAGAAGCTCTTCATTTATACCGCAGCCTATGTATAGCGAAAGAAAGAATTGAGGCAGGTGAACGTAATCCCGAAATCATTACAAATCTTGTGAAAGAGTATATTGAGACGCATACGAAAGGCACTGTAGATTATGCAGATTTATATGCATATCCGTCATTAACAATGGTAGAGAAAGTCGAAGGAAGAATCATTTTAGCTATTGCAGTTAAGTTTGAAAATGTAAGATTAATTGACAATATAACATTAACAGTTAAATAAGGGGGAGCATCTATGTTTCGCACAATGATGAGAGCAAAGTTACATCGTGCAACTGTAACGGAGGCAAATTTAAATTATGTAGGTAGTATTACAATTGATGAAGACTTAATGGATGCAGTAAATATTGTAGAAAACGAAAAAGTCCAAATTGTAAATAATAATAATGGTGCTCGCTTAGAGACATACGTTATTAAAGGGGAACGCGGTAGTGGTGTTGTTTGTTTAAACGGTGCTGCGGCAAGGCTTGTACAACCAGGGGACAAAGTAATTATTATTTGTTATGGGCTAGTTACGGAAGAAGAGATTCATAAACAAGAACCAAAAATTGCAGTATTAGACGATGATAATCAAATTATTGAAATGTTAGGTGCTGAAAAAGCGGGTACGATATTATAAGTAGAAAGGCTATCTCCATTGCGGAGATAGCTTTTTTGTGCATCTTTTCATTAAGATGAGATAAAACGTGGTATAGTAACATTATATAAATTATTGTTGTTTGAAAGGTAAGAAATTGAGGTGTTACATATATGAGTAAGCGTTATGTCGTTGTTGATTTAGAGACGACAGGGAACTCCTGGAAAGATGGGAAGGATAAAATTACCCAAATTGCAGCTGTTGTAGTAGAAGATGGAGAGATATTGGAGATTTTTTCGTCTTTTGTTAACCCAAAGAGAGAGATCCCACCATTTATTACAGAATTAACAGGGATTGATGAAAGTCTTGTAAAACAAGCCCCGTTATTTCAAGATGTAGCCCCGATGATTGTTGAGCTATTACAAGGTGCGGCTTTCGTTGCGCATAATGTTCACTTTGATTGGAATTTTTTAAATGAAGAATTAAGGCAAGCTGGATATACAGAAATACATTGTCCGAAAATCGACACGGTTGAATTGGCTCAAATTCTTTTGCCGACAGCCGATAGTTATAAATTACGTGATTTAGCTAAGAAGCATGAACTAGAGCACGATCAACCACATCGTGCGGATAGTGATGCTCTTGCAACAGCGGAATTATTTTTACAATTTTTAAATGAAATTGAAAAGTTACCACTTGTCACGTTGCAATCGCTTTATGAATTAAGTGATGTGTTCCAAAGCGATATAGCTGATGTGCTTTCTGAAAATATTTTAAAGAAAGTAATGCACGGTAAAGAAGATATAGCGGAGTATGAAATACATCGAAATATTGCGCTGAAAAAGCGGAACTATTCCTTAAACCTTGGAGAAACGTGTTCATCAAAGTTTGATGCTTTCTTGAATAAAACGATGGATAAATTGGAATCACATATGCCAAAGTTTGAAAGAAGAGAAAGTCAACAACTGATGATGAAAGAGATATATACGGCGTTAAGAGATTCTCGTTTTTCACTAATTGAAGCGGGTACAGGAACAGGAAAGACTCTTGCTTATTTGCTTCCTAGTCTTTATTTTGCAAAGAGAAAAGAAGAACCTGTCATTATAAGTACACAAACGGTACAACTCCAACAACAAATATTAGAAAAAGAAATTCCGTTATTACAAAAAATAATGCCATTTTCATTTGAGGCAGCTCTTCTAAAAGGAAGAAAACATTATTTATGCTTACATAAATTTGAGTATGCTTTGCAAGAGGAAGAAAAAAATTATGATATGGCACTTACGAAGGCGAAGATTTTAGTTTGGCTATTGCAAACTGAAACAGGTGATCGAGACGAATTAAATATTCCTGAGGGCGGAAAGTTACTTTGGAATCGTATTTGTAGCGATGCGTATAGTCCAGGCGGTATGCAAAGTAATTGGTTTAGTCGTTGTTTTTATCAGCGAGCGAAGAATAAAGCTTTATTTGCAGATATCGTTATTACAAATCATGCGTTATTATTTCAAGATTTTTCAAGTGAAGAACCGTTGTTTGCTTCATGCGAACATATTATTTTTGATGAAGCTCACCATATTGAAGAAGCTGCGAGTAGAACATTGGGTGAACAGTTCTCTTGTATGTATTTTCAATTGGTTATATCTCGTCTTGGGACGCTAGAAACAGAAGATGTACTCTCCAAAGTATATAAAATGATGAAAAAATCAGAGCAAGCATCTCGTTCAACTTTCCGTATGATAAGTTATAGTTTGAAGGAACTTAAGTTTGATGCGGATGAACTCTTCCAAATGTTACGTACTTTTATATTTAAACAAACAAAGCAAGAGCAAGGAACGAATAATATGCCGCTCATCTATAGGTATAACGCAGAACTAGAAAAAGGTAAGTTGTGGGATAGTATCGTCGAATTAACAAATCGTTTTATATATGAATTAAGAAGGGTAGTAACTGCTCTTGAGAAGCAAGTGGATATATTGCAAAGTAAGTTAGAATGGGAGATGCATGTTGTAACAGGTGAATTTATGCATTTAATTGAGTTGCTGAGAAAGATGGCAGAATCATTACAGTTACTCGTATTAGAAAAGAATTCGTATGTAACTTGGATGGAGACTGAAACGAAAGGGACGATTCATTCAACAGTTCTATACGCACAGCCTGTCCATATTGGTGAAAGATTTGCTGATGAATTTTTAACAGAAAAAAAGAGTGTTATTTTTACATCCGCAACACTAACAGTTAACGATACGTTTGATTATATAAAAGAAGAACTTGGTTTACATGATTTCGCTCCAAATACTTTAAAGGTTCCGTCACCATTTCGTTATGATGAACAGATGAAATTAATGGTTTCAACGGATGTACCTTTTATTAAGCAAGTAAGTAATGAGCGATATATTGAATCTGTATCGGAACATATTGCAAAGATAGCAAAAGCCACAAAAGGCAGAATGCTCGTTTTATTCACTTCGTATGAAATGTTAAAAGAAGCGTATGCGAATTTAAAAAATAGTGATGAATTAGAGGGTTATTTATTACTCACCCAAAGTGTGAATAATAGAAGTCGAAGCCGCTTAATTCGAAAGTTTCAAGAGTTCGACAAATCAATTTTATTAGGGACGAGCAGTTTCTGGGAAGGAATAGATATTCCTGGAGATGCCTTAAGTTGTCTTGTTATAGTCCGTCTACCATTTACACCTCCTCATCAGCCGATGATGGAAGCGAAAGGTGAGTGGCTAAAAAATCAAGGTGAAGATGTATTCACTAAATTAGCGCTCCCACAAGCAATATTACGTTTCAAACAAGGATTCGGCCGCTTAATTCGAACGAATACAGATACAGGAACGGTAGTAGTGTTAGATCGTCGTTTGACGAGTTCTTCCTATGGAAAACGATTTCTACAATCGATTCCTAACGTACCTCTTTATGAAGGACCATTAGAAGAATTGTTAGTACAATTAGAAGAACCATCAAATGAATAAAAATGGAAGAAAAATACGCCTGAAGTACTTATAAACTTCAGGCGTAAAAAATGTGGGTAGGAGGAATTTTATTTTTCTTACTTCTTGTATACAAAATGTGTTGGTTTTCGACTTGAAACCTTTTTTTGCTGTACATGTCCTGCTATAATAGATGGGTGATGAAGCAGGGGTTGTAAAGAATGTACTCTTATTGTAACCGCATTGCGTTCTTCTATAATTAGAAATTTTTGTGTAACGGAGGAGTTTTTTCATGGATAAGAAAATCGAAGTACTATCAACGACGCGTATTAAATATTCGTCGGATTTGTATAAAATTGTTGATAGTTTAAATCGTACGTTAAAAGAGCAGGACCTCATGTTCGGACTAGCATTAGACGAAAAAGATAAAGAAACAGCTGTATTTACGATTTACAGAACGTAGTGATACAATGAAAAAGTGGATCTTTGCAATCATTATTGTTATCGTTGCTAGCGGAATATATGGGGCGTATGTTTATAATAAAGCGATGGGAAAGAAAATTCCAAAAGAGTCGAAATTTGTAGAAATTGCTAAAGAAAAAGCAAAGCTTACAAAGGTGAAATCTGTTGATTATTACAACGGAAAATCTGCATATATAGTCGTGCAAGGTACAGATGAAAAGGGAGAACAACTTATCGTTTGGGTGCCTGAGAAAAAAGGGGATACTGTAGTAAGGAAAAAGAGCGAAGGTATTTCTGAAAAAGAGGCTATACAAAGAACAATAGAGCAAGTCGGCAATGAAAGTAAGGAATCAAAAAGTAAGCCGAAAGAGATTATGAAAGTGAAATTAGGCTTTGAAAATGATGTACCACTATGGGAAGTTACATATATTGATGATGACAATCGTTATAGTTATTACTATCTTGAATTTAAAGATGGAAAATTTTTAAGACGATATAGCATTGAAAAATAGATGTAGGGGGAACTACAAATGAAATTAGCAAAGCGAGTAGCTGCTTTAACACCGTCTTCAACTTTAGAAATTACAGCAAAGGCACAAGCATTAAAAGCAGAGGGTCATGATGTAATTGCATTAGGGGCAGGGGAACCTGACTTTAATACACCAGAGCATATTATGGATGCTGCACATAAAGCGATGTTAGAAGGGCATACGAAGTATACACCAACAGGTGGATTACAATCGTTAAAACAAGAAATTGTGAAGAAATTTACTCGCGATCAAGGTATTGCGTATGATCCATCTGAAATTATTGTATGTAATGGTGCAAAGCATGCATTATATACATTATTCCAAGTATTACTTGATGAGGGAGATGAAGTTATCATCCCAACTCCTTACTGGGTAAGCTATCCAGAGCAAGTAAAGCTTGCTGGCGGTAAGCCGGTTTATGTAGAAGGTTTAGAAGACAATGAGTACAAAATTACAGCAAAGCAGCTGCGTGAGGCAATTACAGAGAAAACGAAAGCAGTTATTATTAATTCACCGAGCAATCCAACAGGAATGATTTATAGCAAAGAAGAATTACAACAGCTTGGAGAAGTATGTTTAGAACATGATATTTTAATCGTTTCTGATGAAATTTATGAAAAATTAATTTATGGTGGCGTAGAATATACTTCAATTGCCCAGCTTTCTAATGCATTAAAAGAACAAACACTTATTATTAATGGTGTATCTAAATCTCATTCTATGACAGGATGGCGTATTGGATATGCTGCAGGAAATAAGCAGCTTATTAAAGCGATGACGAACTTAGCAAGTCATAGTACGTCAAACCCTACTTCAATCGCTCAATACGGCGCAATTGCGGCATACGCAGGCTCACAAGAACCTGTGGAAACAATGCGCCAAGCCTTTGAAGAGAGATTAAACATCATTTATGATAAATTAATTCAAATTCCTGGCTTTACTTGTATTAAACCGCAAGGTGCATTTTACTTATTCCCTAACGTAAAAGAAGCTGTAGCTTTATCAGGATATGCAACAGTTGATGATTGGGCAAAAGCTCTATTAGAAGAGGAAAAAGTGGCTCTTGTACCAGGTACAGGATTTGGTGCTCCAAATAATGTTCGTTTATCATATGCGACATCTCTTGAACAAGTAGAGAAAGCATTAGAGCGCATCCATACATTTATGAAAAGTAAAGTGCAAGCTTAATTTTATATTTCATTCATGTAATATAAAAAACCTCCCTATTAATGGGGAGGTTTTTTTGACGGATTGTGGCAAAAAGAAATAGCTAAAGGTGTGTTATACTAGAGAGCGAGGTGTTTGGTGATGAAAAAGAAAATGATGTTACAGTGGTTTGAGCAGGGAAGCATTGCAATTCCAAAATTGCTTATGATGCATTATAAAAAATTAGGTTTAAATGAGACGGAATTTATGGTTGTACTTCATGTACACACATTTTTAGAATCAGGTAATTCGTTTCCGACTCCTTCAGAGATTTCTGAACGGATGACGATAACGGAAATGAAATGTATGGAAGTAATTCAGGCGTTGATTCAAAAAGGTTTTTTATCACTAGAAGGTGGACAAAGATCAGAAGCGATGATGTGCGAAAGTTATTCTTTACAACCGTTATGGGAAAAAATATTACATTTCTTAATGGATGAATCAATAGAGGAAGAGCAAAAAGAAAAAAAACAGCTACAAGTAAATTTATATACAGTATTTGAAAAAGAATTTGGAAGACCACTTTCGCCGTTCGAATGTGAAACGTTAGGGATGTGGGAGGACCAAGATCAACATCATCCAAATTTAATTCAAGCGGCTCTTAGAGAAGCTGTAATGAGTGGAAAACTAAATTTCCGATATATTGATCGTATTTTATTTGAGTGGAAAAAGAATGGAATTAAAACGGTAGATCAGGCTCAAAATCAAGGTCAAAAATTTAGAGCGAATCAACAAAGGGCACAACAAATGACAAAACAAGAGACGAAATTTACTGGAAAAGTGCCTTTTTATAATTGGTTGGAGCAGTAATATAGGAGGAAGTATATGTTAAATAAAACACAAATTCGCTATTGTTTAGACACAATGGCGGATATGTATCCAGAAGCACATTGTGAATTGGTTCATGATAATCCATTTGAACTTGTAATCGCGGTGGCGTTATCTGCACAATGTACGGATGTACTTGTAAATAAAGTGACAAGAAATTTATTTCAAAAATATAAAACACCAGAAGATTATTTAAGTGTTTCTCTAGAAGAATTACAACAAGATATACGCTCTATCGGATTGTATAGAAATAAAGCAAAAAACATTCAAAAATTATGCCGAATGTTATTAGATGACTATAATGGAGAAGTACCGAACGATCGAGATGAACTTACGAAATTACCAGGTGTAGGAAGGAAAACAGCGAATGTTGTAGTTTCCGTAGCGTTTGGAATTCCGGCAATTGCTGTTGATACACATGTGGAGCGAGTGAGTAAACGATTAGCTATGTGTAGATGGAAAGACTCTGTGTTAGAAGTAGAAAAAACATTAATGAAGAAAGTACCAATGGATGAGTGGGGAGTTACACATCATCGTATGATTTTCTTTGGACGTTATCATTGTAAAGCACAACGACCGCAATGTGAGGAATGCAGACTGTTAGAAGTATGTCGTGAAGGAAAGAAGCGAATGAAGGTGAAATAAAGGATGGAACGAGTTATAGAAATACCGAAAGAATTTCACTGTTTACCATTTTTTAAAGAAAGTGTAAATTTAATTAAGTATCATACAGACAATTCTTTTGAAGAGATAATACAAAATACTTACTTTATATTTGATATTGAAAGACAGTATGAGCCATGGAAGGAAATTGAAAACAGCATTCCAGTGATGTTGAATGTATGGAAAAATAAGCATGAAGACATTGCTATACTGTTTCGAAATAGAAATAAGCAAGAGGCTGAGGGACCAATGATTCTTTTTTCAGCTCACTTGTTATCGGTTGTCTATTGGCTAAATGAACAACCTGTTCATAGTTTGAATGAAATGCAAATAAATACGAATAAATTAAAAGTGCAACCTGTTAATTTTATGGAAAGGTATTCATTTATTATAAAGAAACCGAGTAATTATCATTCTTATATTCAATTAGCGCAGTTGTATATCGAAATAGAAAAGCTGTATGTAAAGAAAATGATAACAAAAAAGAAGTCCGCTTCTCGTTAAGAGAAACGGACTTCTTTTTTTGTATATTAGGACTCTGTTGTAACAACAGCACCGTCTGCGTGAGGTGTATCTCCTCCGGGATTTTGGTGTTGCTGTTCTTGTTGTTTCTTAGCCTCTTCTTCAGCTTTTTTCTTGGCCTCTTCTTCAGCTTTCTTCTTAGCTTCTTCATCAGCTTTTTTCTTAGCTTCTTCATCGGCTTTCTTTTGAGCTTCTTCTTGCTGTTTGCGTTGTTGTTCTTGTTGTTGCTGTTGTTGCTGCTGTTGCTGCTGTTGTTCTTGTTGTTTCTTAGCTTCTTCATCAGCTTTTTTCTTAGCTTCTTCTTGTTTTACTTTATCTTCATTAGCTTTTTTCTGGGCTTCCTCATCAGCTTTTTTCTTAGCTTCTTCATCGGCCTTTTTCTTAGCCTCTTCATCAGCTTTTTTCGCATCTGGAGTTCCGCCAGGCGCAGTGAAAGATGCACCAACTGCTGGGCTTGTTCCAGTGCCTTTTTTCGCTACTACAGAGAAGCTGTAAGTAACACCTGGTTTAATACCACCAAGAGTAGCTGTCGTACCACTTATTGATAGGCTACCACTTGAACCGTCAGTTGCTTTATAGCTGGCTGCATATGCATCAACTTCTGCTGGTCCAGACCAGTTTAGTGTAACTGTGCTAGCGCCATCAAAAGTGACATTCAGACCACTAGGGGCATCTACTTTAATTTGTTTAATTGCATCTTTTTTCGCACCTTTTACGTATAACTCTCCGTTTATTTCTTGTACAGAAGAAGGACGTTCAAAGCGTGATTTATCTGTAGCGAATTTGCTCATCATTACTTGGAACATTTGCTGTGCAATTCTAGTGGAGCGATCGCTAACATAATTTTTTGGACCATCTTTTTCGTAACCGGTCCAAACAGCCATTGTGTATTGTGGCGTATATCCAGCAAACCAGCTATCTCTGTTTGCATCAGCTGGGATGTCATATTTTTGAAGAACTGATTCATCAAAGTTTTGTG
Organism: Bacillus sp. ISO11; assembly: GCF_003458115.1. Taxonomy (NCBI): domain Bacteria; kingdom Bacillati; phylum Bacillota; class Bacilli; order Caryophanales; family Bacillaceae; genus Bacillus; species Bacillus sp. ISO11. The sequence continues at coordinate 18,548 of NZ_QXCO01000036.1, forward strand.
TTCCTGTTTTACCTGCTACGTCAACACCTGAAACGTATGCTGTTGGACCTGTACCACCAGAACCAGGTTTTACTACGTCACGAAGAACGTCAGTAACCATATAAGCTGTATAGTCTTGCATTGCGCGATGTTCTTTAGGTTTAAAGCTTTTCTTTTTCCCGTCCGGGAAGGTTACTTCTTTTACGAAGTGTGGTTTATTATAGTTACCACTATTACCAAAGGTTGCATATGCACCTGCTACTTCTAATGGAGAACTATCGTTACTACCGATTGCTGTTGATTCGTAGACTTTTCCTTCTTTAAAGGTCATGCCTAAACCTTCAGCAAATTCTTTTGACTTATTAAGACCAACTGTTTGTGCTGTCTTTAAAGCTGGAATGTTTAATGACTTTTTCAAAGCTTCACGTAGTGAAACGTCACCTTTGTAACTCTTTGTTGCATTTTGTATTTTCTTACCATTGGAATACGTATACTCTGAGTCGTTTAATTGATGGTATGTAGACCATTGTAAATTTTCAATTGCCGGACCGTAGTCGAAAATTGGTTTCATTGTTGAACCAACTTGGCGTTTTAAATCAGTTGCCATATTATGACCTTTGAAAGTAGACTTACTTTCTTTACGTCCAGCACCAATTGCTCGAACTTCTCCAGACTGTGTATCCATAAATACGAATGACCCTTGGAATTGATCGTCCGGATACTTAATAAGATTGCCATCCATAATTTTGTCGGCGTAATCTTGAGCATCTTGATCAAGTGTTGTATGAATCGTTAAACCATCTGAACCGATATTTACATCAGGATATTCTTTTTCAACTTCTTTTACAACCGCATCTAAAAATGCTTGATACTTCATCTCAGTTACTTCTGAAGACGGTTGAAGGCCCTCAGTTACTGGAATCTTAACGGCGTTATTCATTTCTTCTTTTGTTATATAACCATGTCGATTCATTAATGATAATACGACATTACGACGATTTGTTGCTCGTTCAACATTTTCCTTTTTTGTTGGATCATAAATGTTTGGACCTTGGGGTAAACCAGCGAGCATAGCAGCTTCATGTAATTGCAAGTCTTTTAAATCTTTACCATAATATTTTTGCGCTGCTGTCGCAATACCGTATGAACGGTTACCTAAATTAATCTTATTTAAGTACATTTCTAAAATCTCATGTTTAGAGTATTGTTGCTCTAATTTGTAAGATAAGTACCATTCTTGCACTTTTCTTTTAGCAGTTTTGTCCATCGTTAGAAAGTAGTTTTTAACGACTTGCTGTGTAATCGTACTACCACCTTGGGAACCGAAACCACCAGTGACATTTTCCATAACTGCTTTTGTAGTTCGTTTAAAATCAATTCCATTATGATCATAGAAACGCGAATCCTCAGTTGCAAGAAATGCATTTTCAACTACTTTTGGAATTTGATCATAAGTAACATGTGTTCGTTTTTCAGCACCGTATTCATAGAAGAAATTTCCGTTTTTATCGAGAAACTTTGTTGATAAAGGATTAACAAGTTTGGATTTGTCTAATTTTGGAGCGTCCTTTACCATAACAAAGAAAGCGGAAACGCCGGCTACAAGACCAACGATACCAAGAAGTAGACAACCTATAAGGAATTTCTTGAAAAAGGAGCCTTTTTTCTTTGGTTTTTCTTCTTTATGTGTTTTTTTCTCTTGATTTTTCACATGATTTCGTTCTGTACGAGAACGATAATTATCTGACATTATACTTTCTCCTACCTTTCATTCTCTCCCCCAAAAGTCGAAAAAAGAGCCTTAGTGATGACTCTATCACGAAAAATAAACCATGTCTAGTACACGGATATAGTCAATCCGAGGGTGATAACCGCATGATAATAAGGATCCATGCTCTTCTATTTCTTCTTTCGTAATCGACTTGCGTCCACCAGTATTTTGACGATTCCAAAATGCAATAATATGTTTTGCATCTAGTAAATAAAATTCATCAAAAAGTGTAAATTTAATAATAACAAATGCAATTCCATTATGAGCAACGACTTGCTTCATATGTTCAATTTGATGAAGGTGGAAGTTTTGAAGTGGGAAACTAGTTTTATTTTTGGTTTCCTTTGCTTCAAAATCGATGTATTTCCCTTTGTATACACCGTTGTAATCTGTTGTAGAAGGTTGTTTAAAATACGCTTCTTTTACCACTGCAGCACTTCGAGCGGGGTAATCTACTTTTACAATTTGAAGAGGTGTAGGCTTTTTATGTACACATGCAATATTATGGGTTAAGTAATATTGATTTGTTTCATTCAATTCCTCTTCAAGGGACATACCTCTATTACTATAAGTATGTGTTTTTATAGGTGTTTTTTGAGGTTGTGAAGCTTGATTATACCTTTTTCCATTTGGGTAACGAATGGTCATAGTGTGTCCACCCCCAACTTGCTAAGAATTACTTACAAAGGTGATTATATCAAAAAATGAAAAAAGATGTGACCTTTTTGATGAAAGGTATGATGACTTATTTATGTTTACATGGAATGATTATATGAAAATTAAACAAAATCGAGAAAAAAATTTTTGTACAGAGGAAGAAAAAGCAATCATTCACAATATTAAAAAGAAAACAGAAATAGCTAATGTGGACAATATTTCTCGGACACAATCTTATCAAGAATATTATTTAAGAAATAGTGAAGTCAGGTGGGCCTTTTTAGCGAGTATGGTTTCGAGAAATGCGGGCTGGAATATGACTGATTTAGAAGGGAGATATTATGCTACTGTTTTACCTAGAACGGTAAAAAAACATTTATTTCTTCTGTACGAACAGGCTAATTGGATTATTTTTTTAGATGCATTTCCTCAGCTATTATTGTATGAGGAAAGTAAGAAGAGACATGCACCTCTCTTTCATTTGTTGCAATACTTCAACGTATCAATTTTTATGGAAAAAGAATGGTTACTTTTCTGGGAAAGAAGAGATATGAATAGACTTATGACAGCGCTTATTATAAATGAACAAAATAAAATTCAAAAACCAGTCATTGAGAACACATATTTTAAAAAACATGTATTCCATACTGCACTTTTTAAAGTACAAGAAAGACTTCATATTAGTGCAGTTATCTTCCCAACAATTGAAGGGAGAATGTATGGGTTTTCGGTTTATCAATTTGAAACGTTACAACAGCGTATAGAACTAGGAAAAAAATTAGCATGGTTATTGTTTCATCCAATTTATAATGGTTCGTTTTATAAGTTTGCACTGCAAACTACACATACTGGGTCTAGAGAAGATTATGAAGTTTACGCAAAGGAAACTCGAAAGTCTTATACGCCAACACTTAGAGATATTTATCCTGTTATTTTACATGAAGAAATAAAAATGAGAGATTGGTTTTGTGCAAATATGAAAATGAATGTGCTATTTGTACTTGAAGAACCTAAAGGGGAAGTTAATATAACAGAATGGTATAGAAGAAAGAGAGAACAAATCTATAGGCTATCTATCGTAAACCGTTTTGCTAAAAGGATCGATGAGTTCATGATATAATAAAAAAGAAGTCCCGTCTTCCATTTTGAAGACGGGACTTCTTAATTTGAAAAAATTCTGCTATGCGTGCTACAACTTTAATTTCAAAACGTAATGCTAGTAGGAGATTAAGGATGATTTGAAATTTAAATGTTCGTAATAAAGTCTCGCTTTATGTAGCAGGGAAGTTTGGACCATCTAGCTTTGGATTGCCAGTCTCGGGTTTATTTTGTTGTTTGTTTTGGTTTTTCTTTTTTTCATTTTTGTTCTTTGCCATTGTAATACACCTCCTTTTTGTATTGTTACCATTTCTATAAATGACATACGAAATGATTTCTTTGACGAATAACAACTAGTTTTGTCATGTGGGCAGGAGTGGTGAATCATCCGGCGAAATTACATGACAAAGGAAAAGCAAAGAAGGAGGCGTTTTGTATATGGCGATGGTTCAGAAGGAAGATGTAATGAAAAAAATGGATCAAATGTTAAGTTCTCTCGATTTGCTGGAAATGAATATAGGGATTAGAATGAATCATGCATTAAAGGATGCGAGTGAAAAAATATGTAATAAGATAGAAATAACAGAAATGCATATTGAACATATGGAAAATAAATTAGTGCATCACGAAGAAAAAGGGAATTGGGTGAAGACATTTCAAAACGTCGTAGTGAGTGCATAATAAGGTGGGAAAGAAATGAAGAATGAAGCATTAATACAGTCTTCAGAAAAACTCATGCAGTATAATAATGAAGCGAATGTAAAAAAAAGAGAACTAACTGAATACGACTTTTATAAGGATATGAAACCGTTTGTAGATATGGTAGATGAGGAATTAAAGAAGTGGAAAGAATTAGCTTATACGTGGATTAAAGAAGAAAAGCCAAAGTATATACATGTACAGCAAATTGATCAAGTATACGATAATTTACAAACGAATGTGTTGCAATGCTTTGTAAATAAAGGTAAAGGTAAACGATTCTTTGAAACACACCAAGCCATTTCGTATACTTTGCAAAATATAGTTGAGCAATGTAAATAACAAGAGGGAGAGCCCTCTTGTTATTTTTATGCTTCTGTCATTGTTGTAGGTTTTGTTGCGCCGTTTATTTCTAATTCTTTTATTAATGTTCGATAATCTGATATGCATATTTTTCCTTCGAGATACCAATGTCTCGCAAAGTCTAATAATTCATTTGCATTCTCTGTGCAATACCCCTTTTTTTGAGAAAACGCTTGTTTTAAATCCCCTAATACCATGTTGATTCCTCCCCCATGAGAATCTTCTTCTTAATTATCATAGCATGGAAGGGTTTTCTTTTTTAATTTTTTAAAAATTTAAACTTCCGACAAAAATAGACATATATTCCATCACACATATTATTTTATAGGTACATATTATATATGTAGAAACTTATGTGAAGGAGGAGAGAATGCATGTTTCAACAACCTAACGTATATCAGCAAACGAATCCATATGCACAGCAAAATATGTACCAATATAATACGGATACATATTTACGGTATAATATGTATCCTTTCGAGCCTTATTATGGAAATCAAAATTATTATCAACCGTTTGAAGTGTCCTTTATGAATCAAGCTCAACAACCACAACAGCAGCAACCTTATGTGAATCAAGCTCAACAATCACAAGCTCAGCAACCATACATGAATCAACCACAGCAGCAGCCTTATATGAATTCGCAATATTATATGCCACCACCATCGCCGTATGCTAATCAACAAGCGATGTTTTATCCACCAAAACAACCGTACCCGACGCAGGGTAAGCAAAAGCAACAACAGCCAAGCCAGTTTTCTAGTTTTGTTTCTCAATTTAAAACATCAGATGGTAACTATGATGTAAATAAAATGATGAATACAGCTGGACAAATGATGAATGCGATGAATCAAGTGACAGGTATTGTAAAGCAAGTTGGAGGCTTTTTTGGTAAGTGATGTTGAAGGATTGTCTATAAAAACAATGTAAATGAAATAAAGGACTAGACAAATTTCCTTGTAATAAATGGGTATATATAACAAACGGCTTTCTCTCTTTTCTCATACTGTAAAGTGTAATCAGATTTTTTTAACGAGAGAGGAGAGAAAAAACTATGCATCATTGTCATCCTTGCTTTGGAGGGCATAAGCCTACAGGACCTATTTGTACGACTGCTCCTGTCATTCATCCGACGAAACAATGCGTAACACACTCTTTTTCAACAACGGTGGTGCCACACATTTTCCCAACACATACAACACATGTACATCATCAACAAATTAAAAACCAAAACTTCTTCCCACAAACAAATTCAAATGTAAATGTTGTGGACCCAATCGACCCAGGATTCGGTGGCGGATGTGGACCGTGTGGTCATGGACATCATGGACATCACGTATCACCATTTGGTCCAGGACCAAATGTATCTCCGTTTGGACCAAACGTATCACCATTCGGTCCAAATATCGGACCAAACGTTGGTGGAATGTTTAAAAAGTAAATGATATGTTAGAACTAGCGAAATGCTAGTTCTTTTTTTGTAATTGGAGTGTTGATATGAAAGTTATTGCAGTAACAGGATATAAGCCATTTGAACTTGGAATATTTAAAAATGATCATCCAGGGGTGGAGTGTATAAAGAAAGCGTTACACCGTAAATTAACCAATTTTGTAGAAGATGGTTTAGAGTGGGTTATAATAAGTGGCCAATTAGGTGTAGAATTATGGGCTGCTGAAGTTGTTTTTGAAATTCAAGTAGAATATCCAGATTTAAAATTAGCGGTATTCACTCCGTTTTTAGAACAAGAAGAAAATTGGAAAGAAGATAATCGTGAATATTACGAATTTATCCTTTCTCAAGCAGACCATGTTGATAGTATCACGAAACGGAAGTATGAAAGTCCAGAGCAATTTAAATTAAAAAATCAATTTTTTATTGAAAAAAGTGATGCGCTTTTAGCGGTATACGATGAAGAAAAACCAGGAAGTCCCAAATATATTGTAGAAGCAGCAAAGAAAAAAGGAGAAATAGAAAATTATCACAGTTATTTCATTCTTTTTTCTGATTTACAAGATATAATAGAAGAGGAACAGTGGAATAATGCAGAGTAAATATGTAATATAGTACTCGTATATATGATTGACAAAAAGCATTGTTTCTGAAAAAATTTAGTTAATGAAAGTTTTGGTAAAAATTTGAGGTGAAGAAAATGATTTCGGATAAAATTAAATTAACAGCGAAAGATATTTTAGAAAAAGAATTTAAAACAGGTATGAGAGGTTATCAGCAAGAAGAAGTAGACAAGTTTCTTGATATGATCATTAAAGACTATGAAGCTTTCCACAAAGAGTTTGAGCAATTAAAGCAACAAAATGCTCGTTTAAAGCGTGAATTAGAGGAACAAAAACTAGCAGTAACGCAAGTTCCACAACAACCTGTACAAACACCAGTTGCACAACCAGTTTATAACAACACGAATACGGATATTTTAAAACGCTTATCTAACTTAGAAAAAGCTGTATTTGGAAGTAAGTTATACGAATGATGTAAGGTGGGAAAAGGTTTAAGCATTTTACATAGAAAAAAACGTTGCAAAATCTTTTTGTTTCCACTATACTAATGGATGTCATAACGTTTGGGTAATCGCTGCAACGCCAACGTTGTAGAGGAAAGTCCATGCTCGCACGGCCTGAGATGGCTGTAGTGTTCGTGCCTAGCCAATTCATAAGCTAGGGTATTCTGGCTGTAAGGCTGGTTTAACGGCAGGGAAAAAACCTAAGTCCTTTCGGATATGGTTTGACTACCTTTAAAGTGCCACAGTGACGAAGTCCTTGAAGAAATGATAGGAGTGGAACGAGGTAAACCCCACGAGCGAGAAACCCAAATAATGGTAGGGGAATCTTTTCCAAGGAAATGAACGACGGGAAAGGACAGGTTTTATAACCTGTAGATAGATGATTGCCACCGGAGTACGAGGCGTGGGCCGTTTGTAGTACAAAGGAACAGAACATGGCTTACAGAACGTTATGAACCAACTATGAAATAACTCAGCTCTCCTTTGTTAGAGGAGGGCTTTTTATTTGTATGAAGTTATAAAGTATGAGTTAAAATGGTTAATGAGAAAATTTTTCGTAAAATGTAATGATTAATAGGACCAATTGCTATTAATTATTGTTTGAATATACATAAGAGGTGAATGCAAATGGGAAAAGTTACTTTAATTGCAACAGCGGCAATGGGTATTGAAGCGTTAGTTGCCCGAGAAGTTCGTGATCTTGGTTATGAATGTCAAGTAGAAAACAGCAAAGTAACATTTGAAGCAGATGAAAAGGCGATTTGTCGCACGAATTTATGGTTACGTACTGCGGACCGTGTAAAAATTAAAGTTGGCGAATTTAAAGCAACAACATTTGATGAGCTATTTGAAAAAACGAAAGCATTAAACTGGGGAGATTATATTCCAGAGAATGGCGAATTCCCTGTTATCGGAAAATCTTTAAAATCTGAATTATTCAGTGTTTCGGATTGCCAACGTATCGTTAAAAAAGCTGTCGTTGAAAAATTAAAAACAACATATAAACGTACAACTTGGTTTGAAGAAGATGGTCCGTTATTCCGTATCGAGATTGCAATGCTAAAGGATATTGCAACATTAACAATTGATGCGAGCGGTGTTGGACTTCATAAACGTGGATACCGTATGGATCAAGGGGAAGCTCCGTTAAAAGAAACATTAGCTGCGTCTTTAATTAAATTAACAAACTGGAAGCCAGATCGTCCATTTGTTGATCCATTCTGTGGATCAGGTACAATTCCGATTGAAGCAGCATTAATTGGACAAAACATTGCACCAGGATTTAACCGTGGTTTCGCATCTGACGAGTGGGGCTGGGTAGGTAAACAAAACTGGCGTGAAGCTCGTCAAGAAGCTGAAGATTTAGCGAACTATGATCAACAATTACAAATCATTGGATCCGATATTGATCATCGTATGATTCGAGTTGCTCAAGATAACGCAGAAGAAGTAGGCTTGGGCGATTTAATTACATTTAAACAAATGCAAGTAAAAGATTTCACAACAAAAGAGGATTATGGCTACGTTGTAACGAATCCTCCATACGGAGAACGTTTAAGTGAAAAAGCACTCGTTGAACAACTGTACAAAGAAATGGGACAAGTATTCCGCCCATTAGATACATGGTCAGCGTATGTATTAACAAGCTACGAAGCATTTGAGAAGTGTTACGGAAAAGATGCGTCGAAGAAACGTAAACTGTTTAACGGATTTATCCGTACAGATTACTATCAGTACTTCGGAAAACGTCCACCGCGTAATTCATAGTATAAAACTCCTCCAGCGCGCATATACTGGCTATTATGTAATGCGTAAAGGAGGAAGTGATATGGATAATTTCCAATTATCAATGATTCAAAAAGCTATTCACCGTACGTATGATGAGCTCGGAAAAGAAGTGGATAGTCAAGATGCGATTGTAGATGAAATACAAAAAGCACAAGAAGAATATTTGTCAGCTCTTTCACATGAAACAGCGATTGATAAAAGGTATTTAAAGTCATTAATATAGAAGAAAATTTTCCTTTTTCGAAAGGAAAATTTTTTTTCGTGTATTTATATGTATGGCAACAGGGGAAAGTAGCTGCACACATATAAGTAGCGGTTACTATATCTTTTTATAGAAAAACTTTTTGGTTGGAGGCTAAGGATGTTTACTGAGAAGAGATTACCATTTGAAGTAGGAAAACAAGACAATTTTTATGATAAGTTGAATGAGTGGATTGGAGATGTGTTTTACGACATCCTTCCGGAAAAAGGTTTTGAAGAGCGTGATGAACAAATTTTTATGGCGTTTCAATTAGAGCGTGCTTTCCAAGAAAAGAAAGTTATGTTCGCAGAAGCGGGTGTAGGAACAGGGAAAACTATTGTATATCTTCTATATGCAATTTGCTATGCGCGTTATACTGGAAAACCAGCTATAATTGCTTGTGCAGATGAAACGTTAATTGAGCAGCTTGTGAAAGAAGAAGGAGACATTGCGAAATTATCTGAAGCGTTAGGCTTATCTGTAGATGTAAGACTTGCGAAATCAATGGATAATTATTTATGTTTACGTAAGCTTGAAGATGTTATGAGTGGACGAGCTCCAGAAGTAATTGAAGACGTATATTATGAATTACCACAATTCGTATTTGATCATGGTACGATGCAAAACTTTACTCACTATGGTGACCGAAAAGAATTTCCACTATTAAATGACGAAGAATGGTCAAAAGTAAATTGGGATTACTTCCAAGATTGCTTCACTTGTGATTCTCGTCATCGTTGCGGTCAAACTCTTTCACGTGAACATTATCGTAAAGCAGCAGATTTAATTATTTGTTCTCAAGATTTTTATATGGATCATATTTGGACGTACGATGCTCGAAAGCGTGAAGGACAAATTCCATTATTACCAGAAAGTAGTTGTGTTGTATTCGATGAAGGACATCTTGTAGAATATGCAGCTCAAAAAGCTTTAACATATCGTTTAAAGCAAACGATGATGGAGCAACTTTTAACGAGATTATTACAAAACGATATTCGTGAAGAGTTTGCACATTTAGTAGAAGAAACAATTTGGCAAACAGAGCGATTCTTTGATGTGTTACAAGAAAACAAAAAAGAAATTGCCGGTTCTGATCGTTTAGAAATTACTGTGACAGAAAAAGTAACAGCTGAAGCAAAACGACTTTATGCGAAAATTGGTGAAGTCGGTGATGCGTTAGTATTTGAAAGTGAAATGCATACAGTAAATACGTATGATTTAAATATCGTTGATGAACATTTAGATGTATTAGAACATTCACTTCGTCTATTCATGCATGAGAAAAATGTAATTACATGGGGTGAAGAAGGTGATGGAGCCTTCACGTTAGTAATTATGCCACGTGCAGTTGAAGAAGTATTACAAGAGAAAGTATTCTCGAAGAAAATCCCGTATATCTTCTCATCTGCTACATTATCTAATAACGATTCATTCGCATTTACAGCAAATAGCCTAGGGGTAAAAGATTACTTATCATTCTCAGTTGCCTCACCATTTGATTATGAAGAGCAAATGGCAGTAAACTTACTATCGCATACGAAAGAAAATGAGTGGGAAAGAAAGTGTCAATATACACTTGAAAATATACAGAAAACAAACGGACGTACACTTGTATTATTCCGTACAACGCAAGAACTTGCAGCGTTTAAAGAATATGTAAGTAAAGAACAAATGTCAGTTCCGTTCTTATATGAAGGGGATCAAGAAATTAGTCAGCTCGTTTCTCGTTTCCAAAATGAAGAAGAGACTGTACTTTGTGCCGTTCATTTATGGGAAGGTTTAGATATTCCTGGTTCATCATTATCACATGTTATCATTTGGTCATTACCATTCCCTCCAAACGATCCTGTGTTTGAGGCGAAGCGTAAACATGTAAATGATCCATTCTGGGATGTAGATGTACCGTATATGATTTTACGTCTTCGTCAAGGGATTGGCCGTTTAATTCGTACGAGCGACGATAAAGGTGCTATATCAATCTTCTTATCTGATACAGAAGATGAGAAAGTGATAGAAGCGGTGAAAAACGTACTACCAGTAGAAGGTAAAGAATTATAAGGAGAAAGCTTGGCGCTTGCCAAGCTTTTTTTCTATTATAAAAGGAAATTAGATTTTCATGTCGAATTAAGTTTGAGGTAGAAAAAGGAGGTTTTTATACAATGACAGTAGCTACATATGAAGTAGAAAAACAATTTTTAACATACGTGAAGAAGATACAAAATTACGGAGAAGCATTAAGCTTAATGTTTTGGGACTTGAGAACAGGGGCGCCTAAAAAAGGTGTAGACCAGCGTTCAGAAGTAATTGGCATGCTTTCATCAGAAGTATTTGCCATGTCGACTTCAGATGAGATGGGGAACTATTTAACAGAGCTTGAAGCTTTAATACGTGAAGATAAACTTTCTGAAACGACGAAGAAAATGGTTGAAGAGTGTCGGAAAGAATATGATAGAAATAAGAAAATTCCACAAGCGGAATACGAAGCGTATGTGAAATTAGAAGCGAAAGCAGAGAGTGTGTGGGAAGAAGCTCGCGAAAAATCTGATTTCGAAATGTTCCGCCCGTACTTAGAAAAAATTGTTGAATTTAAAAAGAAATTTATTACATATTGGGGTTACGAAACATATAAATACAATACATTATTAGACATGTATGAGCCAGGTATTACAGTAGAAGTTTTAGATCACGTATTTGGTCAACTTCGTGAGCGCATCGTGCCGCTTGTAAAAGAAATCTCTGAGTCTAAAAAAGGATTAAAAACAAGTGCTTTATCGGAAAAATTTTCAAAAGAAAAACAAAAGAACTTTACATTAGAACTATTAAAGCAATTGAATTATGACTTTGAAGCAGGCCGTCTTGATGAAACAGTACATCCATTCGAGATTACATTAAATAGAGGGGATGTTCGTATTACGACACGCTATGACGAAAAGGATTTCCGCATGGCTGTGTTTGGAACAATTCATGAATGTGGTCATGCTGTATATGAACAAAATATTGCAGAGAAATTTGAAGGTACACCGTTATGTAGTGGAACATCTATGGGTATTCATGAGTCACAATCGTTATTCTTTGAGAACTTTATCGGCCGTAATAAATCATTCTGGAAGAAAAATTATGATTTATTAAAAGAGTATAGCAATGGTCAATTTGATGATATGTCAGTCGATGAATTTTATGATGCAATTAACGAATCGAAGCCGTCATTCATTCGTATAGAAGCAGATGAGCTTACATACCCGCTTCATGTTATGGTGCGTTATGAATTAGAGAAAGAATTATTTGATGGTACATTACAAGTGAAGGACTTACCAGCAGCTTGGAATGATAAGATGCAAGCATATTTAGGAATTCGTCCGGAAAATGATGCGCAAGGTGTATTGCAAGATGTTCACTGGGCTGGTGGCTCATTTGGATACTTCCCATCTTATGCGCTTGGTTACATGTATGCAGCGCAATTTAAGCAAAGAATGTTAAAAGACATTCCGAACTTTGATGCATTATTAGAAGAAGGAAACGTAACACCAATTCGTGAATGGTTAACAGAACATATTCACCAATATGGTAAAACGAAAAAGCCACTTGAAATTTTAGAAGATGTAACAGGCGAAGGGTTAAATGCAAATTACTTAGCAGATTATTTAGAAGTGAAGTATAAAGAAATTTATGAGTTATAAAAAAGAGCTGCTTACTTGCAGCTTTTTTTTATAGGGGGATAGAAGATGGTTTATACATATACAGTAATGACGCAAGAAGAGGCGGAAGAGATTGCATATAACTGGCATTATAAAGGGGAATATTCCTTTTACGATATAGAGGCAGATGAAGAAGATTTAGCTGAGTTTTTAGAGGGTGAGAGTAGAGGGAATCATGTATTTTCTGTGAAAGAAAATGGTACTCTCATTGGGTTCTTTACGGTTTGTAAAATAAATAATGGAACGGTTGAGATAGGACTTGGAATGAGACCTGATATAACTGGCAATGGATTTGGTTTACAGTTCGTGAATGCTGGACTAGCTTTTAGCAAAGAAAAATACGGATGCAAATATATAACACTATCAGTAGCGACATTTAATGAGAGAGCGATAAAAGTGTATAAAAGGGCGGGATTTGAAGCGGTTGGAACGTTTATACAGAAAACAAATGGTGGTTGTTTTGAGTTCTTGAAAATGAACTATATATGTAAACGTGATTAAAAAACAGAGGGATCTTCTGTTTTTTTATTTTGATTTAGAAATATATGATACATATTTTTTACTTGTTGTAATTGAGAGTTTTGAAATTTTGGTAGAGGGTGTGTATGATAGAAGTTTAGTAGCAAATAGTAGGTTTAGCAAGGAAGGGTAGAGGTAGTATGATTACAATTAAAACGAAAAATGAAATAGATTTGATGCATGAATCTGGAAAATTACTTGCTTCATGTCATAAAGAAATTGCGAAAATGATAAAGCCAGGTATAACGACACAAGAGATTGATACGTTTGTTGAAATGTATTTAAAAAAGCATGGTGCCACATCTGAACAGAAAGGTTACAACGGGTATCCATATGCGATATGTGCATCTGTAAACGATGAAATGTGTCATGCGTTTCCGGCCGATGTTCCTTTAACTGAGGGTAATATTGTAACAATTGACACGGTAGTAAACTTAAATGGGGGTCTTTCAGATTCTGCTTGGACGTATAGAGTTGGAAAAGTTTCTGATGAAGCAGAAAAGTTGTTGTTAGTAGCTGAGAATGCTTTGTATAAAGGGATTGATCAGGCGGTAATTGGTAATCATGTAGGAGACATTGGCTATGCAATTGAAAGTTATGTAACAAATGAAGGTTTTTCTGTCGCAAGAGACTTTACGGGACATGGGATTGGTAAAGAGATTCATGAAGAACCAGCAATTTTTCATTTTGGGAAACAAGGACAAGGACCTCAGTTACAAGAAGGAATGGTAATTACAATTGAACCGATTGTAAATATAGGTATGCGATATTCTAAAGTAGATTTAAATGGGTGGACTGTACGAACGATGGACGGGAAATTATCAGCTCAATATGAGCATACAATTGCGATTACAAAAGATGGGCCAATCATTTTAACGAAGTTGTAATTGGGAATGAAAGAGTTTGCAAAACTCGAACGAAAATAGTGGTTTTTAAAAATTTGTACGTGTTTTTTTGATAAATGCTTTTCAAAGCATAAAAAGTACGTTATAATCCTTCTATAAAATAAATAGTTAGCTACACTCATATAATCGCGGGGATATGGCCTGCAAGTTTCTACCGAAGTACCGTAAATACTTTGACTATGAGTGAGGACGAATATAATTGCTTGTTTAGCATTCTTTTTTTGCGAAACTCCAAAAGCGCGTCTCTCACTTGTAACGAGTGGTGGCGGCTTTTGGAGTTTTTTTATTGCATAAGAGGGGGAACAAACATGAAAGTATTACAAGAAAAGATTTTGAACGAAGGAAAGGTTTTATCTGGTGACGTATTAAAGGTAGATGCTTTTTTAAATCATCAAATTGATCCAGTACTTATGCAAGAAATCGGAAAAGAATTTGCTAAACGTTTTAAAGAAGAGAACATTACAAAAATCGTGACGATTGAATCTTCAGGCATTGCACCATCGGTTATGGCTGCATTAGAGCTTGGTGTAAAAGTAATTTTTGCACGAAAACGTAAATCGTTAACGTTACAAGATAATATGTACGTTGCAAACGTATATTCATTTACAAAACAAGAAACAAATGAAATTTCATTATCTCGAAATCATATCGATGAAAATGATCGTGTATTAATCATCGATGACTTTTTAGCAAATGGTCAGGCTGCTTTAGGTTTAATGAGTTTAGTAGAGCAAGCCGGAGCGAGTATTGCAGGAATTGGAATTGTTATTGAAAAAGCATTTCAAGATGGAGGAAAGAAGCTTCGTGAACAAGGCGTTCGTGTTGAATCACTAGCAGAAATTGCATCACTTGATAACGGCACAGTTACATTTGTACAGCAAGAAACTGCGGAGGTGAAATAAACGATGAAGCAGCATCCATTTAAAATTGCATCGCTTGGTATGCAGCATATGCTTGCAATGTATGCTGGAGCAATTATCGTTCCGCTTATTGTGGGCGGTGGACTTGGTTTAAATCAAAAAGAGTTAACATATTTAGTCTCAATTGATTTATTAATGTGCGGCGTTGCGACAATTTTACAAGCACTATCAAATCGCTTTTTCGGTATTGGGCTTCCAGTTGTGCTTGGTTGTACATTTACAGCGGTTGGACCGATGATTGCGATTGGAAAACAATACGGTGTGTCTTCAATTTATGGAGCAATTATTGCTGCTGGGTTATTCGTTGTTATTTTTGCGAAATTATTTGGAAAACTTGTAAAACTGTTTCCACCTGTTGTAACAGGATCTGTCGTTACAGTAATTGGAGTTACACTTGTTCCAGCGGCAATTAATGATATGGCTGGAGGAGTAGGAAGTAAAGATTTCGGTAGTCTTGAAAATTTAGCATTAGCATTTGGTGTGTTACTATTTATCATCATTATGTATCGTTTCTTCGACGGATTTATTCGTTCAATCTCTATTTTGCTAGGTTTATTGTTCGGTACTATCGTTGCAGCGTTTATGGGGAAAGTAAGTTTGCAAGCGGTTGGAGAGGCGGATTGGTTCCACGGTATTCAACCATTTTACTTCGGTACACCAACATTTGAATTAACACCAATTATTACGATGATTTTAGTTGCTTGCGTAGGGATTGTAGAAGCAACGGGTGTATACTTTGCATTATCTGATATTTGCAATAAAAAAATCGGTGAAAAAGAATTAACAAAAGGCTATCGCGCAGAAGGATTAGCGATGGTGTTAGGTGGCATTTTCAACGCGTTCCCATATACAACATACTCTCAAAACGTAGGACTTGTTCAATTAACTGGAGTAAGAAATCGCGTTATTATTTATACTTGCGGTGGTATGTTAATCGTACTTGGTTTCATTCCTAAAATCGCAGCTATTACCACAATTATCCCAAAATCAGTACTGGGCGGTGCGATGTTAGCGATGTTCGGTATGGTTATGGCATATGGTATTAAAATGTTAAGTAGCGTTGATTTTGGTAAACAAGAAAACTTATTAATCGTTGCATGTTCTGTCGGAATTGGACTTGGAGTTACAGTCGTTCCTACTTTATTCTCACAACTTCCTGAAAATATTCGTATTTTAACAGATAACGGAATTGTACTTGGAAGTGCGTCAGCAGTACTTTTAAATATCGTATTTAATATGGTGCCGCAGCGTAAAGTGAAAATAAAAGAAGAGCCGGTGTCTATGCAAAGTGCAGTAAGAGAAGCGTGAAAAAGCAAGGTCTCGTTATGAGACCTTGCTTTTCTTTTTAAGTGGCATTATTTTCCCGTACGTACCAAGACGCCAAATGTACTCAAGTGGCCCGTATTGGTAATGTGAAAGCCACCAGCGGCTAATAAAGATTTGTAACGTGTAGAAACTAATGCAGAATATTGGTCCAACCCATAATGGAGCAGGATAATAATTTTTAAGGAATAGACCAAATACAAGTAATGTAACAATTGTATGCGAGATGTAATTTGTTAATGCCATTCGTCCAACGTATTGGAATGGACGTAATAACGTTTGCCATTTTTCTTTTTGTAATAAACGCATTAGCGTGAAAATGTAGAATATGAATAACGTTTTTCCGCTAAACATTGTAAAGACCTGCATATAAATTGGTTCATAAAATGGTTTTGATAAGAAGTAACGGACCATGAAGAACCACATTGGTAATGTTAAAAGGAACATAATAATTTGCCATTTTTTAAGTTTTGGATCTAACTCTTTCGTGCGGCGGAAAATATCCTTTTTGCCGGCGTATAAACCAAGCAAAAATAGCCCAACTGTTTCTGGAAGCATAAGTAAATTTAATCCAATTCCATCAGCGTAAAATGCATGGAAACGATTTTGTATTTGTGACAGCCAGTCTTCTAATGGCATGATAGGTAAGGAAAAACCTAGCTCTTCCTTTGGTACCAATGCAACCGTAATACCAGCCATTAGCATAATGAATTGAAAAATACTCAATAAAACGATAGCCCATATTAAAATAGTACGAGGTTCTCTCTTATAAAATAAAAATAAGAAAAATCCAGCAATCGCATAAGTATGTAAAATGTCACCGTCCCATAAAAGAACGTAATGTAAGAAACCGAATAATAATAAAATAAGTAAGCGGCGAACAAACAAAGTTTTTGGGCGGTCGGTTTTCGCCTCAGCACGACTCATAAAAATATAAAAACCTAATCCGAATAAAAACGAAAAAATTGTATAAAATTTCGTTTGAATAAACATATCGTAAAATAGGCGAATATAGCTGTCTATCCCTTCGTAAATTCCTGAAAGATCACGTGAGTCAACTCCGGCGATAACAGGCCAATTCACAAGAAAAATACCTAGTACAGCTATTCCTCTAATAATATCGATGGAGTGTATCCTCTCGCCATGTGTGAGATTTTGCGTCATTTTTTTCCTCCTTGTTAAGTAATTCCCTTTTATTATACAAAATGTAAGATGGAGGGGATAGGCGATATTTCCATTTTTTTAAACTGTTAAGTTATGTAGGATAAGATATAATAAGAGTGCACAATAAGTTTTACCCTTTTTCAAAACAGGCAGTAAAGCTCCTTCTTATAAGGAGCTTTCTTTATGAAAAGTGTTGATAATGATTCTCTTTAATGATAAAATATATTTAAAATTGATAATCATTATCAAAAAAGGTTGGTGCGTAAGTATGGTATATACATTAGTAGCAGGTACAGTCGCTGTATATGCAGTTATTGCGAAGTATGTTTTAAATGGAGTAGGAACAGCAAAATGAGTGATATGACATAAAATCCCTTTCATTTGTAAAAAGAATGAAAGGGATTTTTTATTTTTAATGAGAATATGCTGAAAATTTAGTATGATAGTAAAGTGAAACTGTAATCAATGGGTAGGTGTAACTCTCACTGGTTATGAGCTCGCAATTAGCGGGAAAAAGTATATACATCTTGGATAAAGGGGAACAAGGGGATGACAAACATAGTACAGACAAACGGTATGAAAAAACTTGTTTGTTTTTATGAAGAGTGGCAAAAACACGGCGATGCAGAGAATAGTTTAAAGTTGTTTGAGGTGATTCAAAAATATAAACAAGAACAGCTTATGATAGCGTTCTGTGGTCACTTCTCTGCGGGGAAATCAACGATGATGAATCATCTATATAAAGCGCAGCTGTTACCAACAAGTCCAATTCCGACAAGCGCTAACGTTGTCAAAATTGAAAAAGGAATGGATCGTGTTGTTGTAACGGTTAAATCTGGAGAACAGTACGAGTATGACGGTGCATATTCAGCTGAAGAATTAAAACAAATTTGTAAAGATGGTGATGAGGTAATTGGTGTTCACATTTATCGGAATGATGCGCCAATTCCTGAAGGTGTTATGTTAGTAGATACACCAGGGATTGACTCAACAGATGATGCCCATCAATTAGCGACAGAATCAACGCTACATCTAGCAGACGTAATTTTTTATATGATGGATTATAATCACGTCCAATCGGAAGTGAATTTGCAATTTGTTAAAGAATTGAAACAACGTAATAAAACGGTTTATCTCGTTGTCAATCAAATAGATAAACATAAAGAAAATGAATTGTCGTTTGAGAATTATAAAGATAGTGTAAAGCAATCGTTCTCTAACTGGGATATTGAAGTAGATGGAGTATATTATACGTCATTACGAATGATGAACCATCCACATAATGAAATTGGAAGCTTAGAAACGTTAATTACATCTATCATGAAAGAAAAAGAGCGGTATGTAAGAGAGGGAATGGAGAGAGAAACAGAATATTTAATGGGGGAACATTTCTCGTTTATTCTTTCTGAAAATGAAAAAGCTCTTTTGAAATATGAGAAAGAGTTAGCATCACCGCTTTCTATTTCAGAGATAGTTGAAAAGAAAGCGGAGCTAATGGAAACGAAACGTCGCGAGGCTAGTAAAGAGTCTCATGTGAGAAATGAATTTATAAAAGGCCTACAAGCTATATTAGATAACGCGTATTTAATGCCATTTGAAATGAGAGAATTGGCAAATGCGTACTTAGAAACGAAATTAACAAAGTTTAAAGTCGGTTTGCTATTTGCGAAAGGAAAGACGGAGCAAGAAAAACAAAGGCGTGTAGAGGCGTTTTATTCTGCCCTTCAAAAGACTGTTGAAACGCAGCTTGATTTTCATGTGAAGGAATTTATTGTAGCCTTCTTAAAAGAAGAAGGATTGTTCACGGAGGAAATTGGGAAAGACATATATGGGTTAGAAATTGCTTTCGGACCAGAAATGTTGGCTGAGGTAATTAAACAAGGCGCAGGTTTCACAGGTGATTACTTACTTCTTTATACAGCGGATGTAGCGAATGAACTAAAGAAGCGTTATTTTATAAAAGCACAGCAAATTTTTGATAAAAGTGCGGTCGTTTTAAAGCAAAAGGTGAGGGAAGCAGTTGCTCGTATTGAAGAAGAGATTGAAACATATACGATGTTGCAAACGGCGAAAGAAACACAATTACAATACAATAACAATTTGGCGGCATATGAAGACTATTTACGAAATGTTTGGCACGATCATGTTGCTACGCCTGAAGGTTTGCAAATAGATGAGATATTGCAAAGGGAAAAGCAAATTGTTAGTGAGAAATTTACACTACAAGAGCAGGAAATCGTAAACGATAACGTAGCGATTCATGAAGAAGAGCTGAAAGGAACGGCGGCTTTAAATATTCAGCGGATATTAGAGAAAGTGAAAAAAGCTGAAACGATATTAGAGCCATTGCCAGCGCTGAAACATGTACAGCAAGAGGTAATAGAGAAAAGAAGACGTGTAGAAACAAAACAATTTACAGTAGCGTTATTCGGGGCATTTAGTGCTGGAAAATCATCATTTGCCAATGCCTTACTCGGTGAGAAAGTACTTCCTGTATCACCAAACCCGACGACGGCAACGATTAATCAAATTTTGCCGGTTACAGAGGAAAAACCACATGGAACAGTAATTGTTCAGTTTAAATCAAAGCAAGCGTTATTAGAAGATATGAAAGCTGTTTATAAGCTATTTCATTATGAGATTGCTACGTTAGATGAAGCGTTAGCACAAATTGATAACGTTATGAAATATCCTTCACCAACTGGGAAGCAAAAAACAACATTTAGCTTTTTACGAGCGGTACAAAAAGGGTATGATGCAGTTTC
This sequence comes from Bacillus sp. ISO11, assembly GCF_003458115.1. Lineage (NCBI taxonomy): Bacteria > Bacillati > Bacillota > Bacilli > Caryophanales > Bacillaceae > Bacillus > Bacillus sp. ISO11. Next base: position 38,951 of record NZ_QXCO01000036.1, read on the forward strand.
TACTTATTTAGGAGAACAAGTACAAGTTACATTAGAAGAGTTCTCTGATTATGTAGCGAATGAAGAGAAATCATGCTTCGTTGAGTATATGGAACTTTATTATGATTGTGCTTTAACAAGGCAGGGAGTAGCGCTTGTAGACACACCTGGAGCGGATTCTATCAATGCTCGCCATACGGATGTTGCATTCCAGTATATTAAAAACGCAGATGCTATTTTATTTGTAACATATTATAACCATGTATTCTCTCGTGCTGACCGTGAATTTTTAATTCAGCTTGGTCGTGTAAAGGATACTTTTGCCCTTGATAAAATGTTCTTCTTAATTAATGCGGCGGATTTAGCAGAGTCTGAAGAAGAACTTGAAATGGTAAAAGGTTATATCGCAGATCAGCTACTACAATACGGTATTAGAAATCCGCGTTTATTTGCAATTTCAAGTTTATGTGCGCTTGAAGAGAAACAAGGAAAGAATGTTGAAAAAGAGAAGTATGGTATTTTACAAAACTCTGGGATTACTAAGTTTGAGGAATCATTTACGTCCTTTATGATGAGAGATTTAATGCTTGTTTCTGTGCATGCTCTATATGGTGCGTTGCAAGGGGCAGATCAGCTTTTAGTAAACATGATAAAGGGTGCAAAGCAGGGGAATGAAGAGAAAGAGAAGCAAACGAAAAAATATGAAGCAGAGCGTGATCAACTACTTCATATCATTTCTTCATATAGTGTACTTGCTGAAGAACAGGCGATGCAAAATGAAGTGAAAGAGTTGCTTTATTACGTGCAACAGCGTCTATTCCTCCGCTATAATGATGTGTTTACTGAATTTATTAATCCGGCATCACTTCGAACGGATGGAAATGTGAAAACACAATTGCAACAGTGTGTTATGGAATTAGTAGCATTTATTCAGCATGATTTATTACAAGAAATGCGTGCGACATCATTACGCCTTGAAAAATGGATAGACGAAGCGATGAAGCGTGCAAAGGATGAAATTGTAGTGAACTGTAAAGTAGAAAATGAATCAATTTCTATGAATGGAACAGTGGAGTATGAATACAAAGATATTACACATAAAGAACCGTTCCCTTCAGTTGAAATAAAAGATTTCAAAAAAGCACTGGCACATTTTAAAAATGAGAAAAGCTTTTTTGAAAAGAATGACAAGGCTTTTATGCAAGAAGACGCTAAATCTGTATTAGAACCGCTCGTATCAAACTATGTAGCTGATGAAAAACATTTATTTGTTCATCATTATAAGCAAGAGTGGGATATGAAGTGGAATTTATTCCAAAAAGTGATGCAGCAAGATGTGATGAACTATTATGAAAGTATATTGTTTGCATTGGCTGAAACGATCGATGTATCTCTATATGAACAAAGTAAAGAACAATTGCAAAAGCAGTTAGTAGAGATTGAAAAAGAAATTTATGTTATATAGTCGTTATGAGAAAAAGATTCGTTCAATTTTCTTTTGAAGTACAGTATCTAAAGATTTTACAAATCCAGCAAATTCATCGGTAGAAATCATATGAGTAAGAACGAGTCGTCTGCCATCTGGTGTTTCACCGCATAAGACGAATGAAGAAAATTCATATGTTTTGTTTTCAACTACTAATTTTGGATAGGAATACGTGTCGCTTTTCTTCTTCTTTCCATCAATAGAGATGACGTTGCATTTTTTCTCATTGTTGTCCATGGTGAATCCCTCCTTTCTATTATTTATGGTAGACAAGGAGGGTTTAGAACAATAGAGAAGGGGGAATTTTTTATGTCTGTTGTAATAGAACGTATTCCAAAAGAGGCTATACCGAAGGCTTTATTGTTACTTGCGGATCCAAGTGAACGGCAAATAGCTACGTATGTACAAAGAGGATTAACATACGTAGCTAAGCAGGGGGGGAGCGTTATCGGTGTATATGTTCTTTTGGAAACAAGGCCAAAGACGATGGAAATCATGAATATTGCGGTTGCAGAGCATTTGCAAGGAAAAGGGATTGGGAAGAAGCTATTAAGGCATGCTGTAGAAACTGCTAAAGGATATGGTATGTCAAAACTTGAAGTTGGTACAGGCAATTCTAGTGTTTCACAACTTGCTTTATATCAAAAATGTGGATTTCGTATTTTTTCTATTGATTTTGATTACTTTTCGAAGCATTATGAAGAAGAGATTATTGAAAATGGGATTGTATGTCGTGATATGATCCGGCTTGCAATGGAATTGAATAAAAACGTATAACTATTTAGGGGGAAGAGAAGATGGAAGTACATAAAGCAATTACAGCACATTCTCGTAAACAAAATGAAAGTGTAAAAGCATGTTTACAATTAGATGCACAGCGTGAAGCAGCTATTGAAGCTGCCGTATCTCTTGCGTCAAATGGGAAAGAATTTTCGGTTGATGTCATTAATGTTGTAACGAAGCAGATTAATGATCTTGCAAAAAATGGTGTTACCTTGCAGCGTAAATATGTTACAGAAGAAATGGTTATGGAGTATGTAAGTCGTTTGAAAGAGAAAGAAGGTCGTTAAAGATGATAGTTACAGTCGAATGGTTACGTGAGCATATAGAAGATGAGAATGTCCGTATAATCGATTGTCGTTTTGATTTAGCGAATCCTAATTGGGGTAGAGAAAAGTATGAAGAAGGACATATTCCTCATGCGTTATATTTTGATTTGAATTTAGATTTATCAAGTCCTATAGCAGAACATGGTGGCCGCCATCCTTTACCAAATATTGAGGAGTTTGCAGACAAGCTTTCGAAGGCTGGTATTGATGAACATACGACAGTAATTGCGTATGACAGTCAAGCCGGTGCAAATGCTGCTCGTTTATGGTGGTTATGTAACTATGTAGGACATGAGAAAGTATATATATTAGATGGTGGTTTCCAGGCTTGGAAAGAGAATGGACTACCGACAACAGCGGAAATTCCTGTTGCTATACGAAAAACATTCAAAGCTAATATACAAGATCATATGCTTGTAACGATGGAAACGGTCAGAGAGAATATCCGTGCAGGTGCGGATGTTACATTAATTGATTCAAGAGAGCCCAAACGTTATGCTGGTGTAGAGGAACTTGTCGATCATAAAGCAGGACATATTCCAACAGCGGTAAACCATTTTTGGAAGGATGGAATGTTGCAATCAGGACAATTTAAGAATAAAGCTGGGCAACAAGAACGATTCCAAAATCTGTCGAAAGATAAGGAAACCATTGTATATTGTGGTTCTGGTGTTACGGCATGTCCAAATATCGTCGCATTAAAATTGGCTGGATTCCAAAATGTTAAATTGTATGCAGGTAGCTGGAGTGATTGGATCTCTTATCCAGAAAATCAAATTGCAAAAGAAGAAGATTAATCACTTGCATGCAAAAATAATTTGTATTAAAATAAGGTCACAAGCAAGAGATTGCTCGAAAAACTTTGTATTTTACACATTGGAAACAATGTGATAATATAACGACAAGTAAATAATACATCCTGCGGTGTGCGTAACTTATTTATGTCTAAAACCGATGTTAGTTATACGGAAGCTCAATATTTAGCGACCATCATCAAGCCTTCCTTGTGGAGGAAGATGTACGGTAACTGTGAGGGCATCCACCTGCGAGTAGCGGGTTTTTGGACATTTACGAGGAGCGGCACGTGCGGGGGTCTTATTTCAACTAACCTTATATAAAATTCCTACGGTGTACGTAGCTTATGCATGTCTTAAACCAATAAGTTTAATATGGAAGTTCAATATTTAAATGTAGCTAACATGCCATCTTTTTAAGAAGGAAGTTACAAACATTTGTGAGGGCATCCACCTGTGAGAGCAGGTTTATGGACATCTAGAGAGAACGGCATATGTGGGGCTATATAAAAAACCTTACGTTTTATACGTAAGGTTTTTTTGTTGCATAGATATATTAATATTATCTTGATTCACCTGTGAAGTTTCCGTAATAAATGTAGCACTTTCTGTCTTCATCAATCTCTCTTGAATCCAAGGAGAATTCCATAGAAATGCCGTCTCGCTGAATATATATAATATCTGAATGAAGAGATGGTAAAATTTCTTCGTAGTTCCATACATCTTGACTATCTACTAAGCTTGAACTTGTTTCACTTAGTTCTCTAATTTCAAAACCGATGTGGGAGTATGTAGGGTCTGAAGGGTCATTGGCGAAAACTTCTTTTTGAATATAAATAACTGCTGTTCCGTCTGGGTCAACCGAAGTTGCAGTAACAACATAAGTATTTTTCTCTTTAATAAAATATTCACAAGTCATGCGTGCGATAATTTCAGAATTAGAAATATTGGCGTAGTTCCATAAAGCAGGATACCCTTTCGTTTCATCATTAAGTCGATATTCTAAGCGCATTTTATACCTCTTCTTCCTTTTTCTTCTACTTTATCATGCCATCCTATATAATAGGAATAGAATTTAAAAAGGGGAGTGCGAAGGTGACAAAAACGAAATGGCTAGTAGGTGGTGTCGTAACGTCTTTAATGACTGGCACTTTATTTGGTTGCGCACAAGATCTTCCCCCAAAACCGAATGATAATAGTTGTTCTGATTGGGATTGGGATGATGAACTTGGGGTATGGCAGTGTGATGATAGTAGTTCAGGTTATCGTGGGCATTATTTCTATGGTGGGCGATACTATCAAAATAAATCCACTTTTAAAAATTCATCGGCGTTTAAATCGTATCAATCGTCTGCTGAATTTAAAGGTGGAATTGGAAGCGGTTCAAAGGGAGGATTTGGGGGCTAAAATATGTCGCAATACATAAGGGATCGAAAAGAATTTTATTTAAAATATCCGAATTTTTGGTCGGATTTATATGAATGTGAGTATAGTTTGTTTCATGTTTTTTCTATAACAAATCAGACTTTGGACCAAGTACACTTAGCGACTGAACGAATGGGCAAAATATTTTTTAAGACTGCTAGACTGCTGCGTAATCTAAGTGACGAACAGCTTCTAGATCTTGGCTTTCCATCCGCGAGTTTATCATTCATTAGAATGAAAGGGCTTTATCCTGAATCTGTAATTTCGCGATTTGATTTTGCTGTAACAGAGGATAACAAAATCAAAATGCTTGAGTTTAATAGTGATACACCCACTTTTATTGTGGAATGTTTTCAAATGAATGGGAAAGTATGTGAAAATCTAGGCTATGATGATCCAAACTCGGATCAAGAACGATTGCTATCTTCTGGTGTAACGAAAGCAGTAATGGAAGCGACAAAGGGATTAGATAATCCAAATGTTGTTTTTACAGCACATCATGAACATATCGAGGATTGGAATACCACTATGTATTTAAGTCAGCTATGCCATGTTGAAAATAAAGTAGTGCCAATGTCAGAACTTAGAATTACAAAAGATGCTCTAGTTGATAAAGATGGGGCGAAGATTGATGTTTTATATCGCCAAACATATCCGATAGAAGATTTAATTGAGGATCAAGATCCTGAAACAGGAGATTTGGTAGGTGTGGAACTGCTGCAACTTGTAAAAGCCGGAAAGCTTTTTATAATAAATCCTTTGTCAGCATTTTTACTTCAGCCAAAATCAATTCAGTGTCTTATTTGGGGGTTAGCAGAAGAAGAGGTCTTTTATACAAACGAGGAACAACAGTGGATTAAAGAATATATGTTACCTACATATTTAGAACCAGATTTATTTTTAGGAAAAGGTTCTTTCGTTCAAAAACCTTCATTTGGTAGAGAAGGAGATACAATTACGATTCGCGATAAGGATGAAAATATTATGCTTCAAAATGCACATCAAACGTATAAAACTGCACTGCCGATATTTCAAAAGTATACAGAACTGCCAGTCGTATCCTTGGAAACAGAAAAAGGGATGGAGAAACTGTCCTATGTGTTTGGTTCTTTTTTAATTGCTGGAAAAGCGGGTAGTATCGGTATTCGCGCGGGAGAAAAGATTACAGGAAATGAATCGTACTATTTACCGGTAGGTATAAAAAGGAGGGGGAAAAATGATTAATTTTTTATTATATTTAGCAGTAACACTTGGACTTTTATGTATTGGTCTGTTCTTGATGGAAGTGACAACGAAAGTTAAGGAATTTAAGTTAATGGCTCAAGGTAATAAGGCGGTAAGCTATGTGCTTGGAGGGCGATTACTTGGGTTAGCTATCGTTTTATATTCGACAGCAGCTAATTCAATTTCACTTCTTGATATGATTTCGTGGGGAGCAGTTGGGATTTTGGCTCAAATTATCGTCTTTTATTTAGCTGAGTGGCTTACACCACGCTTTAATATAAACAAAAGTCTCGAAGAAGATAATCAAGCAGTCGGTCTTTTTCTTATGTTTTTATCGCTTTCAATTGGGATTGTAATCGCTGGTTGTATAACTTATTAAAAACTTTACGTTTAAACGTAAAGTTTTTTATTTTATCCCGCTATTTGCCGGGCAGCCCGATTGGTGAGGGCTAATAATCAGTGGCGGATGAACAAAACCCCCACTGATTAAAGTTTCACTTTATATACGTTAGTTTGCCATACCATTTGAAAAAATTGTAGGCTACGGTTGACATCTATTTTAAATAAGAGTAACATTTTCAATGTAATGAAAATAAGTCTCTGTTAGGTGAGGCTCCTGTATAGAGAAATGCTACTGCCCAAAAATGTCGAGAGACGCCAATGGGTCAACAGGAATGATCGAATTAAGGTTTTTCTTAATGTAGCTGGTAATGTACCTATGCTATACAGTGCTAAAACTCGGTGAGGGAGAGGTCCGTAGATTTCTAATTATATTAGAAATCGTTTATTTGTGTATGTAATGGCCGCTACGCTCTTAAGGGTAGGGGTCTTTTTTGTTACCAAGCTATGAGTAATTTCATATTATAAACTATAAAATTAAACGAGGAGGTGAGGAGCATGTCAAATTCTGACTCGGTTCCGTTACCCATATACTTCAAATCAAAAATATATGATGTAGGCAGGAAACGATTTGTTCCTCCCTCTATATTTATCACAATATAGCGTTTATAAAGCGCGAGACACTTTCACAGTAAAGTGGATAAATTGAGAAACAAAGCGTTTCTTCCTATGTTGTAAAGGAGGAGACGATAATATGTTATATGCAAACAAAACTGTGGGTAACACGTCATATAAACTAAGTAAAAAATCAATAAAAGAACAAACAATGCTCCAAAAAAATAAAGATTTATTAATTGAAATTGCAACAAGAGATGTAAAATCTGTATTTGCATATTTTAAAACAACAAGAGACGGACTATCAATGAAAGAGGCACAAAAACGTATTCAAGTATATGGCCGAAATGAACTAACTTCAAAAAGAGCACTTCTTGCAGAAGTAATGATGAAGCTAGGTGGCATGATTCCAGGTTTTTCAAAACAACGTGTGTGTGATGAATTACAACGTGAAACGATTACTGTATCTAGAGTAGAATGTTCTAGTAGTACAGGGTTAAATAGTGAACTGAAAATGATGGAGATACCTGTGCAAGAACTTGTACCTGGAGATATGATTTTTCTTTCGGCTGGAGATGCTGTGCCAGCTGATGTACGTATTATTTATGCAGATGATTTATTAGTGAATGAGTCTGTGTTAACGGGAAACGAAGCGAATATAGAGAAGTTTGAGAGCTGCTATCACCTTGAACGTAAACGGTTTATTCCATTAAAACGGATGAAAGATTATAATCCACTTGAGCTTGAAAATGTATGTTTTAAAGGTTCGCATATTGTTAGTGGAAATGCAAAAGCTATCGTTGTTTCTACTGGAAAAAATACGTATTCAGGCATCTTGCATACTTGTTGTAGTAGAACGTCTTAATGTGTTAATGATGCTAAATATACAAAAACAATGTATAATAGACAAAGTTGAGCAAAAACGTAGAATGGTAATCTATTTATATAACCTTACGTGATAACGTAAGGTTATTATTTTTTTAATAGGAGAGGAATTATGAAAAAAGTATTATTAGTTGATGGTATGGCACTATTATTTCGTGCTTTTTACGCAACAAGTGTCTACGGACAATTTATGAAACGACAAGATGGAACCCCTACGAACGGGATTCATGGTTATATGAAACACTTATTAACAGCTACGCAAGCGATCGAACCAACACATATCGTTACATGCTGGGATATGGGAAGTACGACATTTAGAACAGAATCGTTCTCGAATTATAAAGCAAATCGTGCAGCGCCACCAGAAGAATTAATTCCTCAATTTGATTTAGTGCAAGAAATGACTGCAAAATTATCCATTCCAGTTATCGGTATGAAAGGCTACGAAGCCGATGATTGTATCGGTACGCTTGCAAAACAATATTGCAATGAAGCTGAAGTTTATATTTTAACAGGTGATACGGATTTACTTCAACTTGTTGATAAGAGCGTTACAGTCATGCTTCTGCGTAAAGGAATTGGAAATTACGAATATTACACACCGGAGAAAATCATGGAAGAAAAAGGTGTAGAGCCGTGGCAAATCGTCCATGCAAAAGCTTTCATGGGAGATACAAGTGATAATTATCCAGGGGTAAAAGGTATCGGTGAAAAAACAGCGTATAAGCTTATTCAAGAGCACGGAACAGTATCCGCTGTACTAGAAAATGTAGAATCATTAACAAAAGCGCAGCGTACGAAGATTGAAAGTGATTTAGAGAACTTAAATATTTCGTTACAATTAGCCCAAATTCACTGTGAAGTTCCAATTTCATGTTCACTAGAAGAAGGATTACACACAATGGATGAAGAAAAACTTAGATTTGTTTGTGAAGAAATGAATTGGGGAAGACCTGAAATATTAATAAATATGCTATAAATAGTTTGGGAAGAGGGATGTTGCATAAGTCGAACTTTGACTTGGTGACACCTTCTTTTTGTTTTTGTAAACAGTATTATAATAAATAAAATTATGTCGAACTCAATTTTAAATATATAAATATTTCGACAAGATATAATGATAAAAGTTGATGAAAATAATAACTTTTATCATGAAGTGAATTAATTTCAACATAGTTTTAGATAATCATTTTTTCGTGTTCACAAAGTTGTCAGAAAATAAACGAGATTTTCATATGAAGTTCAAATAGAATTCACAACAATCAATTATTATAAGAACACACAGATAATTCTTTATCTTTTATATAAACCATCCCCCAAGGAGGACAATGAAAATGAGAAAAAAAGTGAGAAAATCTTTTAAACAATTATTAATTGAAAATAAACAATCACTATTAAATAATAAAGAAAATATGAAAGAAATTGAAGAGAGAATTGAGAAACGACATGTAGCATATAGTGGTGCCAGTAATTAAATAAAATAAAAAAGATAGCCTATGTATAATCTGTACCCTTTGTAAAGGACATTTTGAAAAAAGTTAGGCAACATCAAGAAGATGATTTCTGTATCCAACAGGAGTCATCTTTTTTAAATTCCATTGATATCTATAATGATTATAATACGTCATATATTTCTTAATCTCTTGTTTCAATTCATTAAAGGACACGCAAGGTTTTATATGAGCTTCATCTTTCAGATGACCAAAAAATGATTCTTGTGGGGCGTTATCCCAACAGTTTCCTCTTCTTGACATGGATTGTCCAAGGTTTAGCTTTTTAACTAGCTTTTGATA
>NZ_QXCO01000037.1:0-48474 GCF_003458115.1 Bacillus sp. ISO11
CCTTCATAGTTTGGTGATGATGGCAGAGAGGTCACACCCGTTCCCATACCGAACACGGAAGTTAAGCTCTCTAGCGCCGATGGTAGTTGGGACCTTGTCCCTGTGAGAGTAGGACGTCGCCAAGCAACTAAAAACACAAGTCATTTGACTTGTGTTTTTTTTGTATTGTTAAAAAGAATGGGAAAGAAGTAAGGGTGATACAAACACGTTGCCTAAGAGTTAATCATATTATATAAAAGATGGGTGTATATTTTTCTGTAAATTGTTAAGGATTAGAAGTATAAAATAGGTTCACTGAAATAGGGAGGGAAGGCTATGAAATTACAAAGTGAAGTTTGTATTGTTTGTGAGACAAAAAGAAAAGAAGGTATATATGTTTATAATAATTTAATATGCTATGAATGTGAAAAGGATATGGTGAATACAGAGACAGATGATCCGAAATATATACATTATTTAAAGCAGCTTCGAAAACTAGAAGTATCATATTTTTAAATAGGCATATGCCTATTATTTTTTTTGTTCTGTATAATAGATAGAGAATGAATAATAAGGAAGAGATGTAGATGAATCAAAATCGTATGCCTTTATATGAGGCGTTAATAGAGTTTAAAGAAAGAGGGCCGTTATCCTTTCATGTTCCAGGTCATAAGAATGGTTTAAACTTCCCTCAGGAGGCAATAAGAGAGTTTAAAGATATTCTATCTATTGATGTAACTGAGTTAGCAGGACTAGATGATTTGCATAGTCCGTTTGAATGTATAGATGAGGCACAACAATTATTGGCTGAAGTTTATAATACAAAGAGGAGCTATTTTTTAATTAATGGTTCAACAGTCGGGAACTTAGCAATGATTTTGTCTTGTTGCGGGGAACATGATATTGTTCTTGTACAAAGAAATTGCCATAAATCAATTATTAATGCTTTAAAACTTGCGGGAGCAAATCCCATTTTTTTAGATCCATGGATTGATGAAGCTTATAACGTACCGGTGGGAGTTCGTAACGAAATTATTAAGAAAGCAATTGAAAAGTATCCAAATGCGAAAGCACTCATTTTAACGCATCCTAATTATTATGGTATGGGTATGGATCTAGAGGCAAGCATCGCTTTTGCACATGCACATAAAATCCCTGTTTTGGTAGATGAGGCACATGGGGCACATCTGTGCTTGGGAGAACCATTCCCGAAGTCAGCATTAACATATGGTGCAGATATTGTAGTTCATTCTGCACATAAAACATTACCCGCAATGACAATGGGTTCCTATTTACATATAAATAGTCACTTAGTAGACGAAGAGAAGGTTACTACTTATTTAAGTATGCTACAATCTAGTAGTCCATCGTATCCAATTATGGCTTCCTTGGATATAGCACGCTTTACAATGGCGCGTATAAAAGAAGAAGGTCACAGTGAAATTGTTGAGTTTTTACGAAGATTTAAGGAACAATTACGTTCTATTCCCCAAATCGCCATTTTAGAATATCCGTTGCAAGATGAGTTAAAGGTCACCGTACAAACTCGTTGTCAGTTATCAGGGTACGAATTACAGTCTGTATTTGAAAAGGTCGGTATATATACAGAGATGGCTGATCCGTACAATGTCCTATTTATTTTACCCTTACAAGTAAATGAGGGATATATGAAGGTTATAGAGATGATCCGAGTAGCATTGCAACATTATGAGGTGAAAGACAAGAGGGAATCTATTCGTTATACTTATAAAGGTGAATTCTCTCTTTTACCGTATACGTATAAACAACTAGACGGATATGAAACAAAGATAGTATCTATAAAAGAGGCTGTTGGAATGATAGCGGCGGAAATGGTGATTCCGTATCCACCTGGAATTCCATTGATTATGTATGGAGAGAGAATTACTTCAGAGCATAAAGAGCAAATTATGTATTTAGAGAGAGCAGGAGCTCGTTTTCAAGGTAATACGAAATATATGAAAGTGTATGATATAGAAAGTAGGTTTTAGGATGAAGGGATTATTTGTAACAATTGAGGGCCCAGAAGGTTCAGGTAAAACAACGTTAATTAAAAGCTTATTGCCATATTTTGAAAAAAAAGCACAAAAGGTAATGGCGACAAGGGAACCAGGCGGTATTGCAATTTCTGAGGACATTAGGACGATTTTACATAAACAAGAATATACGATGATGGAAGCACGTACAGAAGCGCTTCTTTATGCTGCTGCGCGCAGACAACATTTAGTAGAAAAAGTTATGCCAGCACTTAATGAGAACTACCTCGTGTTATGTGATCGTTTTATAGATAGCTCTTTAGCATACCAAGGCTATGCAAGAGGATTGGGTATGGATAAGGTATTTGAAATAAATCGTTTCGCAACAGAGGACTGTATGCCTAGTTTAACAATTTATCTAGACATTGAGCCTGAGGTTGGTTTGGCTCGGATTGAAAAAGATGCAGGACGTGAAGTAAATCGACTAGATATGGAAGATATCTCTTTCCATAAACGTGTGCGCGAAGGGTATTTACAAGTTGTAGAACGTTTCTCGGATCGTATTGTATTGGTAAATGCTGATCAGCCGATGGAAAAACTTATAGAAGAAGTTGTTCAGATTATAGAAGATAAATTGTTATAATAGAAGGAAAGAATGAAATAAGTGAGGTATGCATTATGACGAAGACGTGGGAGCAGCTTTCTGCTATACAACCCATCGGTGTAAAAATGTTGATGAATAGCATTGCAAAAGAGCGTATATCCCACGCTTACTTGTTAGAGGGAGGGAAAGGGACAGGAAAGTTTGCGACAGCAATTCAAATGGCAAAGAGTTTCCTCTGTTCTGAGCGGAATGGGGTAGAGCCCTGCCATGTATGTACAAACTGTAAGCGAATTGATTCAGGTAACCACCCTAACTTACATATTGTAAAACCAGACGGATTATCTATTAAAAAGCAGCAAATTCATGATTTACAAGAAGAGTTTTCAAAAACAGGATTAGAGGCAAATAAAAAATTATATATTATTGAGCACGCAGATCGTATGACAGCAAATGCGGCAAATACACTTTTGAAATTTTTAGAAGAACCAAGTAGTGATACAACTGCTATTTTACTTACTGAACAAAGTCATCAAATTTTAAATACGATTTTATCTCGTTGCCAAGTTGTTACGTTTAGACCGTTACCTACGGAATCTTTAATTAGAAGATTACAGGATGAAGGGATTACAGCATCTTTATCGACACTTGCTGCTCAACTTACAAATAGTTTTGATGAAGCTTTAGCTTTATGTAGTGATGAATGGTTTGCACAAGCACGAGCTTTAGTGATAAAATTATGTGAAGCGCTCGAAAAAGATAAAACCTCTATTTTTTTTGTACAAGAAAAATGGGGAAAACACTTTGGAGAGAAAGAACAATTACAGCAAGGTTTAGATATGTTACTCCTTATTTATAAGGATTTATTATATGTTCAACTTGGAGAAGAAGATCGTCTTGTTTTTCATGATCAGAAAGAGATGTTTGAATCGTTTTCCTATGCTCAGAAGCGCATTGTATCAGCTCTCTTTAATATATTAGAGGCAAAAAATAGAATCAACGCTAATGTAAATGCGCAGCTTGTGTTCGAACAGTTAGTGTTGCGGTTGCAGGAGGGATGACCGTTTTGTATGATGTAGTAGGTGTTCGCTTTAAGAAGGCCGGAAAGGTATATTACTTTGATCCAAACCAGTTCGATATCTCTGAAAATGAGTTTGTCATTGTAGAAACGGTAAGAGGTATTGAATACGGAAAAGTAGTTATTACCAAAAAACAAGTTGATGAAAACGACGTTGTATTACCGCTAAAAAAGGTTATTCGTATTGCAAATGAAAATGATCGTACCATTGTTGAAGAGAACAAACATGCTGCCAAAGAAGCATATCAAGTCTGTCAACAAAAGGTAGTAGAGCATAATCTTGATATGAAACTTGTAGATGTAGAGTATACATTCGATCGTAATAAGATTATTTTCTATTTTACTGCGGATGGTCGGATCGATTTCCGCGAACTAGTGAAGGACTTAGCCGCAATTTTTAGAACAAGAATTGAACTAAGACAAATTGGTGTTCGTGATGAAGCGAAGATGCTAGGTGGTATTGGTCCATGTGGTCGTATGCTTTGTTGTTCTACTTTTTTAGGGGATTTTGAACCTGTATCCATTAAAATGGCAAAGGATCAAAATTTATCATTAAATCCTGCAAAAATCTCTGGTTTATGTGGTCGCTTAATGTGTTGCTTAAAATATGAGAATGATGAATATGAGGCAGCAAAGGAACAACTTCCTGATTTAGATCAACGTATACAAACCCCGCATGGTACTGGCCGTGTTATCGGATTAAATATTTTAGAAAGATTAATTCAAGTGGAACTAGTAGACAAGGAACGGATAGTAGAATATACGTTAGATGAGTTAGTGAATAAAGGGGTCGTTTCGAGTCAAACCACAGATTAATGAGGTGGGTGCTTGTGGAGAAAAAAGATATTTTTGAATCGGTTTCTAGTATGGAAGAGCAAATTGGACATTTATATAAACAGTTGGGAGAGTTAAAACAGCATCTTGCAGAGTTGTTGGAAGAAAACCAGCATATAAAAATGGAAAATAACAATTTGCGACACCGTTTTGAAGAAGTGCAGAATAAAGAAAAACAAAAAACTCAAAAACGTAAAGAAGTGAAGCCGAAAACAGATATTGGTGAAGGCTATGACAATTTAGCGAGACTGTATCAAGAAGGTTTTCATATTTGCAATCTACATTATGGAAGTGTACGTAAAGAGGGAGATTGTTTATTCTGTCTGTCATTCTTAAATAAAAAGTGAAATTACCTTTCCAATTATAATTGGAAAGGTAATTTTTTATACATGAAATAGGGTAGGTTAAGGGTAAGAAAAGGAGCAGTATATGAATTTATATGAAGATGAACGTTTAGATTACTTATTAGCACAAGACATGAAGATTATACAAAGCCCATCAGTATTTAATTTTTCTTTAGATGCCGTTTTACTTGCAGATTTTGCATGGGTACCAATTCAAAAGGGGAATTTACTTGATTTGTGTACAGGTAACGCGGTTGTTCCCCTTCTATTAAGTACAAGAACAAAAGGAAATATTACTGGGGTGGAAATTCAAGAACGCTTATATGATATGGGAGTAAGAAGTGTTCAATACAATGGGTTGGAGGAAAGAATTCACCTCATACATGGAGATTTGAAAGATATGCCAGAGAAACTTGGGCGTCATCAATATGATGTTGTTACATGTAATCCACCATATTTTCAAACACCTCAAACTTCAGAGAAAAATATGAATGAACATTTAGCGATAGCTCGTCATGAAATTATGTGTACATTAGAAGATGTTGTATCTGTAAGTAGTCAGTTAGTAAAACAAGGTGGGAAAGTAGCGTTTGTACATCGTCCAGGGCGATTACTAGACATTGTCACATTAATGCGTAAATATAAAATTGAACCAAAGCGCGTGCAATTTGTTTATCCTAAGGTTGGAAAAGAAGCAAATACATTGTTAATTGAAGGAATTAAGGATGGAAATGCAGATTTGAAAATTTTACCGCCTCTCGTTGTATATGAGAACAATAACGAATATACAAAGGAGCTACGTTCGATTTTATATGGAGAAGAATAAGCACTTTTTTTATGTGGTAGAGTGCTCTGATGGAAGTTATTATGCTGGATATACAAACCATATAGAAAAGAGAATTCAGACTCATAATAGCGGCAAAGGGGCTAAGTATACACGCGTCAGGCTTCCTGTTGTTTTAAAATATGTAGAGACCCACGATGATAAGCGTACAGCTATGCAAGCGGAGTATTACTTTAAGCAATTAACGAGAAAACAAAAAGAGGCATATATGCAAAAAGGAGAACGCTATGTGGCAACAAAAAAGCTTTCAACAAAATGAAAAGGGAGTTTTATATTTAGTACCAACTCCTATTGGAAATCTAGAAGATATGACATTTCGTGCAATCCGAATTTTAAAAGAAGTTGATTTAATTGCTGCTGAAGATACGAGACAAACGAAAAAACTTTGTAATTATTTTGAAATTGAAACACCTGTTACGAGTTATCATGAGCACAATAAAGAAGTAAGTGGGAAGAAACTATTAGAGAAATTAGAGGATGGAAAGAATGTAGCACTTGTTAGCGACGCTGGTATGCCGTGTATTTCTGATCCAGGTTACGATATTGTCGTTGAGGCAGTAGCTGAGCAATATCATGTAATTCCGCTTCCTGGAGCAAATGCAGCCCTTACAGCATTAATTGCATCCGGTCTTGAAACAAAGCAGTTTTATTTCTATGGTTTCTTGCAGAGAAACAAAAAGGAACGAAAGATGGAGTTAGAAAAGCTTCGTTATGTACAAACTACAATGATGTTTTATGAAGCGCCTCATCGTTTAGACGATACTTTAATTTCGATGCAGGAAGTGTTGGGAAATAGAGAGATTGTATTATGTCGAGAGTTAACTAAAAAATTTGAGGAATTTATTCGAGGGACAATCGAAGAAGCAATTGAGTGGACGAAGCAAAATGAAGTACGTGGTGAGTTTTGTATTTTAGTAGCTGGTTCAACAGAAGAACCTGCTCCAGAAGAACAATGGTGGGAATCTCTTTCGGTATATGATCATATTGAATATTATATAAATGAAAAAAGTATGAATTCAAAAGAAGCGATTAAAACAGTCGCTAAAGATCGAGATTTGTCGAAAAGAGATGTATATCAAATCTATCATGTCGATAAAAAATAAGCTTCTCATAATTGAGAAGCTTATTTTGCTGTTTCGATATAATCTTGAAGTTCGTTTAAGATTTGCTCAGCGCCTTCTTTGCTTAAGATGATTTTACCTTCAGCTAAAGAAAGGTTACCGTCAGATACTTCACCAGTTACTTGGCAAGTCATGTTTGGTTTATATTTCTTTAAGATGATTTTTTCGTCATCAACATAGATTTCAAGAGCGTCCTTTTCTGCAATACCTAAAGTACGGCGTAATTCGATTGGAATTACTACACGACCTAATTCATCAACTTTACGAACAATACCAGTAGATTTCATAATTTTTTTCCTCCTAAATAAATAGTTTATAAGTTTCGAGTCTATTTTTAGATTCGTCATTTTTCGACAAAATACCCTATGGACATATGATACCAATCATTTACATTTCCGTCAATTCTTAAATTCTATATTTTTTAAAAAGATTTATAGATTTCTTATTTCTTATATATAATAGATTGAGAGGAAATTCCACAATTATTTACATTATTTTCTGAAAAAATAATAAATTAAAAGTGGAGATTGTATATTTTTGTGAAATATGAGCAATAGATGATAAAGATATCGAGCATTAAGACCTAAATTTAAAATTAGGTTGGCGTAAAGAAGATAAGTTAGATTTGGGCTGCTCGTAAAAGCCCAATTAATGTGGGCTAATAATTAGTGGGGAGGAACAAAAGCCCTACTGATTAAAGTTTCACTTTATATATGAGTTTTTGATATACTGTTTATAAATACATATGAGGTTATTCGGGAGGTCCAAAACAATGACAGAGGAAAATAAGTCCTTTTATATTACTACCCCAATTTATTATCCAAGTGGAAAATTACACATTGGACATGCTTATACGACAGTAGCAGGAGATGCGATGGCACGATATAAGCGTATGCAAGGTTATAATGTGCATTATTTAACAGGAACTGATGAGCATGGACAGAAGATCCAAAAGAAAGCAGAAGAGTTAAATATTACGCCACAGGCATATGTTGATAACATTGTTGCAGGAATTAAAGAGCTTTGGGAGAAGATGGATATTTCTTATGATGATTTTATTCGTACAACTGAAGATCGTCATAAAGATGTTGTCGAAAAAATCTTTAAGCAATTAGTAGATCAAGGTGACATTTATCTTGATGAATATGAAGGTTGGTATTCTGTACAAGATGAGACGTTCTATACAGAGCATCAATTAGTAGATCCAATTATGGAAGGCGACAAAGTAGTTGGAGGAAAAAGCCCAGATAGTGGTCATGATGTAGAACTTGTTCGTGAAGAATCTTATTTCTTTAGAATGGGTAAATATGTCGACAGACTATTAAAGTTCTATGAAGATAATCCACATTTCATTCAGCCGGAGTCTCGTAAAAATGAAATGATTAATAATTTTATTAAACCAGGATTAGAAGATTTAGCGGTTTCTCGTACTTCATTTGACTGGGGAGTTCGTGTTCCTGGTAACCCAAAACATGTTATTTACGTATGGGTTGACGCATTATCTAACTATATTACGGCGTTAGGTTATGGAACAGCAAATGAAGAGAAATATAAAAAATTCTGGCCTGCAGATGTGCATTTAGTTGGGAAAGAAATTGTTCGTTTCCATACAATTTATTGGCCGATAATTTTAATGGCATTAGATTTACCTCTTCCGAAGAAAGTCTTTGCTCATGGCTGGATTTTAATGAAGGATGGAAAGATGAGTAAGTCAAAAGGAAACGTAGTAGATCCAGTTACATTAATCGATCGTTACGGATTAGATGCATTACGTTATTACCTACTTCGTGAAGTTCCATTTGGATCTGATGGTGTATTCACACCAGAAGGATTTGTGGAGCGTATTAATTTCGACTTAGCAAATGACTTAGGTAATTTATTAAATCGTACAGTAGCTATGATTGATAAGTATTTTAACGGAGAAATCCCTGCATTTAAAGAAAATGTGACGGAATTTGATGAAACGTTAGTAGCGTTTGCACAAGATACTTTGAAAAAAGTAGAAGAAGCAATGGAGAATATGGAGTTCTCTGTAGCGTTAGGATCTATTTGGCAACTAGTTAGTCGTACGAATAAATATATTGATGAAACACAACCATGGGTATTAGCAAAAGATGAGAATGATCGTGAAAAGTTAGCTTCTGTAATGGCTCATTTAGCAGAAGTACTTCGTCAAACAGGTATTATGCTTATGCCATTCTTAACAGTAGCACCAAGCAAGATGTTTGCTCAGCTTGGCCTTACTGATGAAGCTCATAAATCTTGGGAAAGTCTATCTACAATTGGCTGCATTCCAGCTGGAACAAAAGTAGAAAAAGGAAACCCAATTTTCCCTCGTTTAGAAATGGAAGTGGAAGTAGAGTACATTAAAGAACAAATGAAAAGCTCTGCTCCTAAAGTAGAAGAGAAAAAAGAAGAAGAACCGAAGGCAGAAGAAATTACAATTGATGATTTCTTTAAAGTAGAATTACGCGTAGCTGAAGTACTATCTGCTGAACCTGTGAAAAAAGCAGACAAGTTGTTAAAAATTCAACTAGACTTAGGCACAGAAAAGCGTCAAGTTGTTTCTGGAATTGCAAAATTCTATTCGCCGGAAGACTTAAAAGGTAAAAAGGTTATTTGTGTAACAAACTTAAAACCTGTAAAATTACGCGGTGAATTATCGCAAGGTATGATTTTAGCGGGTGAAGAGAATGGCGTATTGTCATTAGCATCAATTGACCAAAATCTACCAAATGGTACAAAAATCAAGTAATTAAGACAAGAAAAGAGATGTTTCACGTGTAACATGTGTGAAGCGTCTTTTTTCTTTTTTACACTCTCTATTTTTGCATTAAGATTGTAGTATTGTTATCGTTAAGTTATTAAAGAACTTATTTTTGTAGAATAAACTTGATTTCAATATAAAAGGAGTTATGTATTATGTTGTTTGATACACATTCACATTTGAATGCAGAGCAATTCGAAGAAGATTTGCAAGAGGTTATTGCCCGAATGAAAGAAGCGGGAGTTACTTATACAGTTGTTGTTGGTTTTGATGAAGTAACGATAAAAAAGGCGATGGAATTAGCTGAAGCCTATGATTTTATTTACGCTGCGGTTGGCTGGCATCCAGTTGATGCAATCGACATGACAGAAGAACATTTAGCTTGGTTAGAAGAACTTGCTTCTCATCCTAAAGTCGTTGCACTTGGAGAAATGGGCTTAGATTATCACTGGGATAAGTCTCCAAAAGAAATACAGAAAGAAGTATTTCGTAAACAAATTGCATTAGCGAAAAAAGTAAATTTGCCGATTATTATACATAACCGCGATGCAACTCAAGATATTGTTGATATTCTAGAAGAAGAGAATGCAGCTGAAGTAGGAGGCATTATGCATTGCTTTAGCGGTAGCGTAGAAGTAGCAGAGCGATGTGTTGATATGAACTTTTTAATTTCGTTAGGTGGACCAGTTACATTTAAAAACGCTAAGAAACCGAAAGAAGTTGCTACGGAGATTCCATTAGAGAAATTGTTAATAGAGACGGATTGTCCCTATTTAACGCCGCATCCATTTCGCGGGAAACGAAATGAACCGAGTTATGTAAAACTCGTAGCAGAAGAAATTGCGAATTTAAAAGGAATTTCTTATGAGGAAGTAGCAGAAATGACAACTAAAAATGCAAAAGTTTTATTTGGAGTTGAATAAAAAGAACGGGTGAAACCTGTTCTTTTTTATTTTGAGAAAAACTAGTAGAAGTAATCAAGAAAATAAATGTGAATGATGAAGTGTTACAATAAGGACAGAGGACAAAGATTTTTCTATTCTATTTTTTAAAATATAAGAATGGGGAAAATAATAATGGAAAAGTCGTCATTTTTTTGTTTTACTAAGTAGAGACGAAATGAGTGTGGAGGCAAGCATGAAAATAAAAGAGATTATCGTTGTAGAAGGTAAAGATGATACAGTTGCGATTAAGCGTGCTGTTGATGCGGATACAATTGAAACGAACGGTTCAGCAATCGGTGATCATGTTATTGAGCAAGTTAAATTAGCGCAGCAAAAAAGGGGCGTTATTATTTTCACAGATCCGGATTATCCTGGAGAGCGTATTCGAAAAATTATTTCTGACAAGGTTCCTGGCTGTAAGCATGCTTTTTTACCGAAGGAAGAAGCGCTTGCTAAAAGGAAAAAGGGTGTTGGGATTGAACATGCTTCTAATGAGTCGATTCGCCGTGCTCTAGAGAATATACATGAAGAAATGGAAGCTTACACAAGTGAAATTAGTTGGAGTGATTTAGTCGATGCAGGCTTAGTGGGCGGAGAAATGGCAAAGAGCCGCAGAGAAAGAATGGGTAAGCTATTAAAGATTGGTTATACAAATGCAAAACAGTTACATAAACGATTACAGATGTTTCAAGTTTCAAAGGAATCATTTGCAGAAGCTTATAAGCAAGTAATACAGGAGGAAAAAAAATGAAGGATATCGCAACGCCAAATCGTACAAAAGACATTGTTGAAAAGTATGGATTTTCATTCAAAAAAAGTTTAGGACAAAACTTTTTAATTGATACAAATGTATTAAATCGTATTGTCGATCATGCAGAAATTGGTTCAGAAAGTGGTGCAATTGAAATTGGACCAGGTATTGGTGCATTAACAGAGCAATTAGCGAAGCGTGCTAAAAAAGTAGTGGCTTTTGAAATTGATCAAAGACTATTACCAATTTTAGATGAGACGTTAGCGCCATATGGTAATGTTACAGTTATTAATAAAGACGTACTAAAAGCGGATGTACATGAAGTATTTAATGAGCAATTTGAAGAAGGGCAAGATGTAATGGTAGTAGCTAACTTACCATACTATATTACAACGCCAATTTTATTTAAATTGCTTGAAGAAAAGTTACCAGTTCGCGGATTTGTTGTTATGATGCAAAAAGAAGTTGGAGATCGTTTAGCTGCTAAACCTGGAACAAAAGAGTATGGTTCTTTATCGATTGCCATTCAGTACTATACAGAGGTTGAAACAGTTATGACTGTACCGCGTACAGTGTTTGTACCACAGCCAAACGTTGATTCTGCAATTATCCGCCTTCTAAAGCGTCCTAAACCGGTTGTAGAGGTGACAGATGAAACGTTCTTCTTTGAAGTAGTACGAGCAAGTTTCGCACAGCGCCGTAAAACTTTAATGAATAATTTATCAAATAATTTAAATGGTTTCCCGAAAGATAAGGAGTTATTGGATCGAATTTTAACAGAAGTAGGAATTGATCCAAAGCGAAGAGGCGAAACGCTATCTATTGAAGAGTTTGCAACATTAAGTAATGCATTAGTTCTTCATAAATTATCATAAGAATATGAAAGGGACAGTTCAAGTTGAACTGTCCCTTTTGTCACCTTTCTCTCTCTAAATTCATACTTTAAAAACAGGTAAGATGGCCTAATGAGTTTGGAGGTAGGAGAATGGTTTTACATGTTGGAGAATTAGTGGAACGATATTCTCATAAGAGGGATATTCTTTTTCGTATTATAGAAATAAAAGGCGAGATAGCTATATTGTTTGGAGAGGAAATTAGACTGGTGGCGGATGCGCCACTTGAAGATTTAATTAGTATAGATCAAAGAGAACATAAAAAAAGGGTGAAGCGTGAGAAAGAAACAATGGAGCGCACGTATCGTTTGTTTCAACAAGATTATGTACTGATGAAACAAAGGCATGAACATACTTCAACTGGTGGATACACAAGTGAGGTAAATTATTTTCAAATGCCGGGACGTGTATTGCATATAGATGGAGACCCTTTATATTTGCGCAAGTGCTTAGATTTATATAATAAAATTGGCGTTCCTGTTCAAGGTATTCATTGTAAAGAAACGGAGATGCATGAAAAAGTAGTAGACTTAATAGATCACTTTCGCCCAGACATTCTCGTTATTACAGGGCATGATGCATATACAAAATCAAAAGGAGTGAAGGGAGATTTAGCGGCATATAGGCATTCAAGGCATTTTGTACAGGCTGTTCGTGAAGTGCGAAAAAAATATCCATCATTGGATCAACTTGTTATTTTTGCTGGGGCATGTCAATCACATTTTGAGGCACTAATTCGTGCAGGGGCCAATTTCGCTAGTTCACCATCTAGAATTAATATTCATGCACTAGATCCTGTATATGTAGTTGGTAAAATTAGTTTTACTTCATTTATGGAGAGAGTCAATGTATGGGATGTCGTACGTAATACAATTACTGGTGAAAAGGGACTAGGTGGAATTGAAACGAGAGGGATTTTACGAACGGGATTACCTTTTCAACATTACGAAGAGTAAGCAGGGTACATATGTATCTTGCTTTTTTGTATGGAAGGATTTAAATGAATTTGGATAAAAAGAGGTAAGAACGTAAAGACTACGTAATGATACTTTTACAATATAGTATTTCTTCTATCTATTCAAACGCAGGATGATATTAGCTGTGAATCGCGGTTAATAATTAGGATAGATATATCGTGCTTTAAGTGTTCAATCTAAATTACAGCGAGGTGTAGCGAAGTATATGTCAAAACGTTTAGATGAAATTAAAAGCGAATTAGATCACCATCTTGGACAGCGACTTATGTTAAAAGCAAATAGTGGAAGAAGAAAAACTGTGGAGCAATCAGGTGTACTAGCAGAAACATACCGTTCCGTTTTTGTTGTACAATTGGATCAACAAGAAGATGCGTTGCAACGTGTATCTTATAGTTATGCAGATGTTTTAACAGAGACAGTAGAGTTAACATTTTATGGAGACCCTCATAATGAGGTCATTTTATAATCCATATATCATTACATATATTCCCATAAATGAAAAGCTATATTATTTTGCATACTAACTATACCGTAGCAAAATAAGGAGGGACTCTGCATTGAGTAGACGAAGAGGTGTCATGTCAAACCAATTTAAAGAAGAGCTAGCAAAAGAGCTTGGCTTTTATGATGTTGTTCAGAAAGAAGGATGGGGCGGAATTCGTGCGAAAGATGCTGGTAACATGGTGAAACGTGCTATAGAAATTGCAGAACAGCAATTAATGAAACGAAACCAGTAGTTGTAAGATACTTTCTGTGCTACGGTAGCCGAGGAGACATTCCTCGGCTTTTTGTACTCTAAAAGGTGCCATCATTTTACATAAGTAGTTTCATTCTGAATGCTTTTCGTTATAATTAGGGAAGTGTCATCGTCTTACTATAAATTTATGGTAAAATAAACGATAAAAGATTGAGTACATAGAGTGGGTGAATAGATTGAAGCTACTAGTGAAAGCACCAGCAAAGATTAATCTGTCGTTAGATGTACTGGGAAAAAGACAAGACGGATATCATGAAGTGAAAATGATTATGACAACCATTGATTTAGCAGATCGTCTAGAACTAACGGAATTAGCAGAAGACCGTATTGAAATTTTATCCCATAATCGGTATGTCCCAGACGACCAACGAAATTTAGCTTATCAGGCAGCGAAATTATTAAAAGAGAAGTTTAATGTAAAAAAAGGTGTATCTATTACTATTGAAAAAACGATTCCAGTAGCAGCTGGATTAGCAGGTGGAAGTAGTGATGCAGCAGCGACATTACGTGGTCTTAATAAATTATGGAATTTAGGGCTTACAATTGATGAGTTAGCAGAGCTTGGTGCAGAAATTGGATCAGATGTATCGTTCTGTGTATACGGAGGCACAGCAATTGCCACTGGAAGAGGAGAGAAAATTGAGCATATAAAGACTCCGCCTTCTTGTTGGGTTATTTTAGCGAAACCACATATAGGTGTATCTACTGCTGATGTGTATGGAAATTTAAAGTTAAATCGAGTTACACATCCAAATGTAGATAAAATGGTTGATGTCATAAATTCTGGTGATTATAAAGGAATTTGTGATACTGTTGGTAACGTTTTAGAAGATGTAACATTTGGAATGCATCCTGAAGTTGCCCGTATTAAATCACAGATGAAGCGATTTGGAGCGGATGCTGTATTAATGAGTGGAAGTGGTCCAACTGTATTTGGACTTGTACACCATGATTCACGAATGCATCGCATTTATAACGGATTAAAAGGATTTTGTGAACAAGTCTATGCGGTACGTTTATTAGGAGAGCGAGAAACGCTTGAATAAAGACGTATAATACGTTATGATTTGTTTAGAATATTCGTGATTTGAGGTGAGAGTATGAAAATTAGAAGAAGTACAAGATTAGTCGATATGACTTATTACTTGCTACAAAACCCTCGTCAGCTAGTATCTCTCACTTTTTTTGCTGAAAGGTATCAATCGGCTAAGTCTTCCATTAGTGAAGATTTAGTTATTATTAAGCAAACGTTTGAACAACAAGGGGTCGGCACATTGCAAACGATACCAGGAGCAGCAGGAGGAGTGAAATATATACCGTATATAAGTGAAGAAGAGGCAGATCTAATTATTGATGAGCTTTGTGGCTTATTTGAAAACCCAGATCGTATTTTGCCTGGCGGTTACTTATACATGACAGATTTATTGAGTAATCCTCGCCATATTAATGGCGCAGGTCGTTTGTTTGCTTCTGTTTTTGCTAGGCAACCAATTGATGCAGTTATGACGGTGGCAACGAAGGGGATTCCACTTGCTTATGCAGTGGCAAATTACTTAGATGTACCAGTTGTAATTGCAAGGAAAGATAATAAGGTAACAGAAGGTCCGACTGTTAGTATTAACTATGTGTCGGGTTCTTCTAAACGAATTCAAACAATGACGTTAGCAAAACGCAGTCTTCCAGAAGGGTCGAATGTTTTAATTATTGATGACTTCATGAAAGCTGGCGGAACAATTCAAGGTATGATGAGTATGCTAGAAGAATTCAAGGCTAATGTTGTTGGTATTGGTGTATTAGTAGAATCCACAGATATTGAAGAACGACTAATTAATAATTTTGTATCATTAATTCGTCTATCGGAAGTTGATGTGAAAGAAAAAACGATTCAAGTGGAAAAAGGGAATTATTCTCTTGCACCATTTGATGAAGGGCTTGTAGAGGCGGAATAAAAGATAGAGCAGATAGCTCTATCTTTTTTATTTTATTTATAGATTATAAAATAGATGGACAAACTGCCTTTCGTACACTATTTTTAAAGAGTAAAATAAATAATAAAAGGGTGAAAAGTATGAAAGTTGTTCAAACAAGCAAGGCACCACAAGCAATTGGACCTTATTCACAGGGGATTATTGTAAATAACATGTTCTATAGCTCAGGACAAATTCCATTGATGGCAAATGGGGAGCTTGTAACAGGAGATGTAACAGTACAAACAGAACAGGTATTTCAAAATTTACAAGCGGTATTAGAGGAAGCAGGTGCTTCATTTGATACAGTCGTAAAAACAACAGTATTTTTAAAGGACATGGATGATTTTAATGCTGTGAATGAAGTGTATAGCTCTTATTTCTCTACTCATAAACCAGCTCGATCTTGTGTGCAAGTAGCAAAATTACCGAAAGATGTTTCCGTTGAAATTGAAGTAATCGCCCTAGTTAAGTAACCTTTTGTAAGCGATAACCTCCACTAATCTCTATATTCAACTACTTTAAAAATTTTTATCTTAAAAATTTTTAAAAAATTAAAGGGAAAATAGAAAATTTGTGGAATTTATACAAATATATCGCTTATTTAGAAAAGGGTGGTGAACACAAGATGGAAGTGACTGACGTAAGATTACGCCGCGTAAACACAGAAGGCCGCATGAGAGCAATTGCCTCTATTACTCTAGACCATGAATTTGTTGTTCATGATATTCGTGTAATTGATGGTAATAATGGATTATTTGTAGCAATGCCAAGTAAACGTACTCCAGATGGAGAGTTCCGTGACATTGCACATCCAATTAATTCTGGTACACGCTCTAAAATTCAAGATGCGGTTTTAACAGAGTATCATCGTTTAGGCGAGTTAGAAGAGGTTGAGTTTGAAGAAGCAGGTGCTTCGTAAAATTCGAATGAAAAGGGCTTTTGACAAAAAGCCTTATAATTTTGTAGCAAACTCCTGTAAGCATTTACAGGGGTTTGTTTTTTTTGCTTTATATTTGGAAACTGTATAATTTATTAACATAAAAAGAAGAAACTACTAATTTTTTCAAAATCATTTTAAATAGTATAGCTTATTTCTTAAAAAAGATACTAAAGAGTAAAACATCTTATAAGAATTATGGTAAAATTTAATAGTTAAAATGTGTTTCTTGAAATATATGATGATTTAGGATAATATCTTTAATGGATAAATAGGTTGCGATGGAGGGTCTATATGTCAAACAGATTTGCAGTGATTCTAGCTGCAGGTAAAGGCACACGTATGAAGTCTAAGCTATACAAAGTGCTGCATCCTGTATGTGGAAAACCTATGGTACAACACGTAGTCGATCAAGTATCTCAATTAGGATTGCAGAAACTTGTAACGGTTGTTGGACATGGTGCTGAAATGGTACAAGAACAGCTAGGGAACGTAAGTGAATTTGCATTACAAGCAGAACAACTTGGTACAGCACATGCTGTAGATCAAGCTGCAAGTGTACTTGCAAATGAAGAAGGAACAACTTTAGTTATTTGTGGTGATACGCCTCTAATAACTGCTGAAACAATGGAAGCATTACTTCAGCAACATAAAGAAGCAGGAGCAATGGCGACGGTGCTAACAGCATACATAGAAGAGCCTGCTGGATATGGCCGTATTGTTCGTAATGAGAATGGTCATGTTGAAAAGATTGTTGAGCATAAAGATGCAAATGAGAAAGAATTAGCTATTAAAGAAATCAATACAGGTACGTATTGTTTTGATAATAAGGCTTTATTTGCTTCACTTTCTAAAGTTTCAAATGATAACGTGCAAGGTGAATATTACCTTCCAGATGTTATTGAGATTTTAAAAAATGAAGGTCATATCGTATCAGCTTATCAAACAGAGCAGTTCGATGAAACGTTAGGTGTTAACGACAGAGTCGCTCTATCGCAAGCGGAAATTATTATGAAAAACCGTATCAACCGAAAGAACATGGTAAATGGTGTTACAATTATTGATCCAAGTAACACTTATATTTCTGCTGATGCAATTATCGGTAGCGATACAGTTCTTCATCCAGGAACAATTATTGAGGGGAACACTGTAATTGGTTCTGATTGTGAAATTGGACCGCATACAGTAATTCGCGATAGTGAAATTGGAGATCGTACGACAATTCGACAATCTACTGTACATGATAGTAAGCTTGGTACAGAAGTATCGGTTGGTCCATTTGCACATATTCGCCCAGATTCAGTTATTGGAGACGAAGTACGCGTTGGAAACTTCGTGGAAATCAAAAAAACTGTCTTTGGTAATAGAAGTAAAGCTTCACACTTGAGTTATATCGGGGATGCACAAGTTGGAGAAGACGTGAATCTTGGTTGTGGTTCAATTACGGTGAACTATGACGGTAAGAATAAATTCAAAACTGTGATTGGTAATGGGGTATTTATTGGATGTAATTCAAACCTTGTTGCTCCAGTAACAGTTGAAGATGGTGCTTATGTGGCGGCAGGCTCTACAATTACAGAGAATGTTCCATCAAAAGCATTATCGGTAGCACGTGCACGTCAAGTTAACAAAGAAGACTATGTTGATCAATTGCTGAATAAGAAAAAATCATAATAATGTGGAGGGTTAATCTAGATGTCGACTCAATATCTAAATTCTAATTTGAAAGTATTCTCTTTAAACTCTAATAAGGAACTTGCTGAGCAGATTGCAAAGCATATTGGAGTAGGACTAGGAAAATGTTCTGTTGATCGTTTTAGTGATGGAGAAGTTCAAATTAACATTGAAGAAAGTATCCGTGGTTGCGATGTATTCATTATTCAATCTACAAGCTTCCCAGTAAACGAACATATCATGGAATTACTTATTATGATCGATGCATTAAAACGTGCATCTGCGAAAACAATTAATATTGTTATTCCTTACTATGGTTATGCGCGTCAAGACCGTAAAGCGCGTTCTCGTGAACCAATTACATCGAAACTTGTAGCAAACTTGCTTGAAACAGCAGGTGCAACTCGTGTAATCACTCTAGATTTACATGCTCCACAAATTCAAGGGTTCTTTGATATCCCAATCGACCACTTAATGGGTGTACCGATTCTTTCTGATTACTTTGAAACAAAAGGTCTTAAAGATATCGTAATCGTGTCTCCTGATCATGGTGGTGTAACTCGTGCGAGAAAAATGGCAGATCGTCTAAAAGCGCCAATCGCTATTATTGATAAGCGTCGTCCTCGCCCGAACGTTTCAGAGGTAATGAACATTATCGGTAATATTGAAGGCAAAACAGCGATTTTAATTGATGACATCATTGATACAGCTGGTACAATTACATTAGCAGCAAACGCTCTTGTTGAGAACGGTGCTTCTGAAGTATATGCTTGCTGTACACACCCAGTATTATCTGGTCCAGCAATTGAGCGTATTCAAAATTCAAACATTAAAGAGTTAGTTGTAACGAACTCTATCGTATTACCAGAAGAGAAGAAAATCGACAAAGTACATGAACTTTCAGTTGCTCCATTAATCGGAGAAGCAATCATTCGTGTATACGAAGAAGAATCTGTGAGTGTATTATTCAATTAATTGGATAGAATGAGACGTAACCAAAATTGGTTACGTCTTTTCGTATCGAAAAAAGAAAGTAGTGGTACAAGAATGAAATTGATAGTAGGACTTGGGAACCCAGGTAGAGAATATGAATTAACAAGGCATAATATTGGATTTATGGCCATTGATGAACTTGCGAAGCGTTGGAACATTTCTTTGAATGAACAAAAATTTAAAGGTGTATTTGGTGCAGGGTTTGTTAATGGAGAAAAGGTAATCTTATTAAAGCCGCTAACATACATGAATTTATCTGGGGAAAGTATTCGTCCACTTATGGATTATTATAAAATTGATGTTGAGGACTTCGTTGTTATGTACGACGATTTAGACATTCCTGTAGGTAAATTGCGTCTTCGCATGAAAGGTAGTGCTGGTGGACATAATGGTGTAAAGTCAACGATTTCGCACTTAGGAACACAAGAATTTCAACGTATCCGTATGGGAATTGATCGCCCGAAAAATGGAATGAAGGTAGTCGATTATGTATTAGGACGCTTTACATCTGAAGAGATTCCGGATGTTAACCATTCTATTGAAAAAGCAGCGGATGCATGTGAAGAGTGGCTAAATAAGCCTTTTCTTCAAATCATGAATACTTTCAATAGTTAAAAATGAGATTGGGAATATTTCTCTTTTGTTTTACCCATACTAGTAGTAATTGAATTTTTAGGAGGCTAGTATGGAAGGGTATTATTATTGCAGACACTGCGGAGGTAATGTAGGCTCCATTAACGCAGAAAAAGTATATAGCGACGTTTTATTTCAACTAACGGAGCAAGAAGTAGTAGAAATGATTCATTTTCATGAGAATGGAAATATATATATAAAAACGATTTGTGAATCGTGTCAAGAAACGCTCGCATCTTATCCTGAGTATTATGAGTATGAAAAATTTCTGCAATAAAATGTTGTCGCTTTGGCATGTCCAAAGCATTTTTCTGTTTTCCTTTTCCAAAATATTTGCATAAAATAGAATGACTTGCTCTTTATGTTGAGAGGAGTTTTAAAAATGATAGGTTTATTAGAGCAATTTTATAAAAATGAAGAGATACAATCGGTTATTAATGGGTTAGAAGATGGGTTAAAAGAACAACTTATATCAGGGATGGCAACGTCTTCTCGTTCATTATTAATGGCGGCTTTATATAAAAAAACAAAAAAATCACAATTAATCGTGACACATAACTTATACCAAGCACAAAAAGTACATGAAGATTTAGTGGCGTTACTTGGTGAAAAAGATGTGTGGTTATATCCAGTGAATGAACTGATAGCATCGGAAATTGGAGTTGCAAGTCCAGAATTGAAGGCGCAACGTATAGAAGTGTTAAATCGCTTGGCTGCGGGAGAGAATGGAATCATTGTAGCGCCAGTGGCAGGATTGCGTAGATTTTTACCAATAAAAGAATTGTGGAAGCAAAAGCAAGTTGAAATCAATCTAGGGCAAGAGATTGATTTAGATGCGCTCTTGCATACTTTACATCATATTGGCTATGAACGTAAGTCGATGGTAGAAGCTCCAGGGGAGTTCAGTTTGCGTGGGGGAATATTAGATATTTATCCTTTAACTGAAGAACTACCATTTCGTATTGAATTCTTTGATACAGAAGTCGATTCTATTCGATTATTTGATGTGGATGAACAGCGTTCTCAAGGTAAAAAAGAAAACGTTAGGTTTGGTCCGGCAACAGAGTTTTTATTTTCACAGGAAGAATTAAAATCAGGAATTCAGCATCTTGAAGAAGGCTTGACTAAGACGATGCAAAAACTTTCTGATGATAAACTAAAGACTAAAGTGCTTGAGACGGTAAGTCATGAAATTGAGATGTTGAAAAACGGGCAAAGTATAGAACAGATGTTTAAATACTTATCTATTTTCTATAAAGAACCTGCTAGTCTGATAGATTATTTACCAGAAGATGGTGTTGTAATTTTAGATGAGATTTCCCGTATTCAAGAAACAGCATCACATCTTGAAACAGAAGAGGCGGAATGGTATATATCACTTCTTGGTGAAGGAACAATTATTCAAGATTTATCTTTCTCTCACCCATTCGAGGGGTTTCTTCATCATAAAAAAAGAAGTTTTGTATATTTAACGTTATTCTTGCGTCATATCGCACACACACATCCGCAAAATATTGTTAATGTAACATGTAAAACAATGCAAGATTTCCATGGACAGATGAATTTGTTAAAAACAGAAATTGATAGATGGAATGAAGGGCATTTTACGACTGTTGTACTCGGAACAGATGATGAACGTGTGAAAAAATTACAACATATTTTAAGTGATTATGATATTGAGGCAGATATTGTAGAAGGTACAGATATTTTATTGCCTGGAAGGTTACAAATTGCTGTAGGTGATTTACATGCAGGATTTGAAATGCCGATGCAAAAGCTTGTTGTCATTACTGAAAAGGAGCTTTTTCATAAGAAAGTTAAAAAATCACAACGTAAACAAAAGCTATCGAATGCTGAACGCATTAAAAGTTATTCGGAATTAAAAGTTGGAGATTATGTAGTTCATGTAAATCATGGTATAGGTAAATTTTTAGGTATTGAGACATTAGAGATTAATGGTGTTCATAAAGATTATTTAAATATTAAATATCAAGGTAATGATAAGCTATACGTTCCAATTGAACAAATTGATCAAGTTCAAAAATATGTAGGATCTGAAGGTAAGGATCCGAAAGTTTACAAATTAGGTGGGAATGATTGGAAAAAGGTTAAAACGAAAGTTGAAAAATCTGTACAAGACATTGCGGATGACCTAATTAAACTATATGCTGAGCGCGAAGCTTCAAAAGGCTATGCATATACGCCAGATACGGCAGAACAACAAGAGTTCGAATCATCTTTCCCATACCAAGAGACAGAGGATCAGTTACGTTCTATTGACGAGATTAAAAAAGATATGGAACGCGGACGCCCGATGGATAGGCTCCTTTGTGGTGATGTAGGGTATGGAAAGACTGAAGTGGCTATTCGTGCGGCATTTAAAGCGATTATGGATGAAAAACAAGTTGCAATTTTAGTACCGACAACGATTCTTGCGCAGCAACACTATGAAACAATTCGAGAGCGTTTTCAAGATTATCCAATCAATATAGGCTTATTAAGTAGATTCCGTACGAGGAAACAACAAAATGAAACAATTAAGGGCTTAAAGGATGGAACAGTAGATATTGTAATCGGAACACATCGTATTTTATCTAAAGATGTTACTTATAAAGATTTAGGGCTTCTTATTATTGATGAAGAACAAAGATTTGGTGTGACACATAAAGAAAAAATTAAACAATTGAAGGCGAATGTTGACGTATTAACATTAACGGCAACTCCGATTCCGCGGACGCTTCATATGTCTATGCTTGGTGTGCGCGACTTATCTGTTATTGAGACACCACCAGAAAATCGTTTCCCAGTCCAAACGTATGTAGTCGAGTATAATCCAGCGTTAATGCGAGAGGCGATAGAGCGAGAGCTTGCAAGAGGTGGTCAAGTTTACTTCCTATATAACCGTGTAGAGGATATTGAAAGAAAAGCAGATGAAATTTCGATGTTAGTTCCAGATGCCCGCGTAACGTACGCACATGGGAAAATGAACGAAAGCGAATTAGAGTCTGTTATGCTATCATTTTTAGAAGGACAGCATGATGTTCTTGTAAGTACAACAATTATTGAGACGGGTGTAGATATTCCGAATGTAAATACGTTAATTGTATTTGATGCAGATCGTATGGGATTATCACAATTGTATCAGCTTCGTGGGCGTGTTGGACGTTCTAATCGTGTTGCATATGCATACTTTGCATATAAACGTGACAAAGTGCTGTCAGAGGTTGCAGAGAAGCGTCTACAAGCAATTAAAGAGTTCACGGAACTTGGATCTGGTTTCAAAATTGCGATGAGAGATTTATCTATTCGTGGAGCAGGTAATTTGTTAGGGGCAGAACAGCATGGATTTATTGATTCTGTCGGATTTGATCTATATTCTCAAATGTTAAAAGATGCAATTGAACAGCGTAGAGGAACAGATGGGGCTGAAAATATAGTTAATGTTGAAATTGACTTAGAGGTAGATGCATACTTACCAGATGCTTATATTTCAGATAGTAAGCAAAAAATTATGATGTATAAACAATTTAGAGGTGTTTCTGCAATTGAGGATATTGAAGAATTGCAGGAAGAAATGATCGATAGATTTGGCGATTATCCACAAGAAGTTGGTTATTTATTACAAATTGCAAATATTAAAGTGTTGGCAATGAAAGAACAAATTGAATTAATTAAGCAGAATAAATTTGAAGTAACATTCCTGTTTTCTGAACAAGCAAGTCAAAATATTGATGGTGGAAAATTATTCATGCTCGGAAATAGTTTTGGACGTATGATTGGTTTAGGAATGGAAGGATCACAATTGAAAATTGTTATGAAAACAAATGGCTTAGAGACATCGAAGTGGTTAACGATTGCTGAAAATTTATTAAAAGGCTTACCAGATGTAAAAAAAGAAGTAATAAATGCCTAAAATAAGATAAAAAAATACAATTCGACGTGCATAGAAGAACTAATGTGTAAAATACTATATCTAACAGTTGGTGATTTTTACATGAACAGGTAAATTCACCACTTTGATCATCAGTAGAAAGTGAGGCAGCATTAGAATGAAAGCAACTGGAATCGTACGTCGAATTGATGATTTAGGCAGGGTCGTAATCCCGAAGGAAATTCGTAGAACTTTACGTATTCGAGAAGGAGACCCACTAGAAATATTTGTTGATCGCGATGGAGAGGTAATTTTAAAGAAGTATTCTCCAATTAGTGAGCTAGGTGATTTTGCAAAAGAATATGCTGATGCTTTATATGACAGCTTAGGACATAATGTGCTTGTGTGTGATCGAGATTCTATCATCGCAGTATCAGGCGTATCGAAAAAAGAATACTTAAATAAAAGTGTTGGCGATTTAATTGAAAAAACGATGGAAGAACGAAAGTCTGTTATTATGACGGATGAAAGTGATATTTCCATTATTGATGGTGTAACAGAAAAGGTTCATTCTTATACAGTTGGACCAATTGTTGCAAACGGAGATCCGATTGGAGCCGTCATTATTTTTTCAAAAGAAGCTATTATAAGCGAGATCGAGCATAAAGCGGTTAATACTGCTGCCAGTTTCTTAGCGAAACAAATGGAACAGTAAGGGTATATTGATTTTAGAAGTAGCAATCTTTCCTAATTATGATCTTTCTTTTTGAGAAATCAATTATTTGGAGATATATGTATATTGAATGAAGGTAGCACTTTGCTACCTTTTTTCGTTGAATATTTTTAACGTGTAGGAACTCATTATTACCCGTGTTGGGAAGGGAGTTTGTTCTTTTCTTTATGATATAATACGAGAGGTGAGAATAGAAAAAGGAGTTTTCTTGTATGGAAGCGAAGAAGTATCAAGCCTTTTGGCGTGGGGCTATTATATTAACGATTGCAAGTTTCGTTACAAAAGTATTAAGCGCTTTTTACCGTATTCCATATCAAAATATAGCGGGGGATATTGGGTTTTATATTTACCAACAAATTTACCCGTTTTATGGATTTTGTTTAATTTTAGCTACTTATGGATTTCCTGTTATCATTTCGAAAATGGTTGCAGAACGATTAGAGCGGGGAAAACAAAAAGAAGCAGAAGAAATTATTTGTGTATCTTTTTGGTTCTTATTAGGAATTGGTTTTATAGGCTTCTTTACATTGTTTTTTGGGGCCGAAACAATTGCGGTAGCTATGGGCGATATACACTTAGATAAGTTACTACGTGTTATTTCATTTTCATTCTTATTGATGCCATTTTTGTCTGTAGCAAGAGGGTATTTTCAAGGATTTAATAATATGATGCCAACGGCTGTTTCGCAAGTAATAGAACAAACAATTCGAGTTTCTATTATTGTATTTTTATCGCTATTCCTAATTGCTCACGGATTTGATTTATATACAGTTGGTGCAGGGGCTATGTTAGGCTCAATTGCGGGTGGTCTTATTGGAATTATTGTACTTATATTGTATATGCGTCAAGATTTTCGTTCTATATTCTTCAAAAGTGCAGCGAGAATTAAGGGTAAAAGGAAAATAGTTAAAATCCTTTTTTGGCAGGGGTTAGCGATTTGTGTTAGTAATTTAGTGCTTATTTTTATACAGATGGCTGATTCAGTGTCCTTTTACAGCTTACTTATTGGTGCGGGAGAACAGGCTGAAAATGCAAAGGTATTAAAGGGTGTTTATGATAGAAGTATTCCGCTAATGCAATTAGGTACTGTTGTGACGACTTCTTTCTCGTTGTCACTTATTCCGATTATTACAGCGGCGAAGGAAAGAGGAGATCTTTCCTTTATTCAAGAAAAGGTAAAGTTAGCAGTGAAAATAACATGTGTTATTGGACTTGCAGCAGCTATTGGACTAACTTGTATTATTCAACCTACGAATATTATGTTGTTTGAAAACAGTGATGGATCAGATGTTTTATCTATTTTATCGTTATCTATTTTATTTAGTTCATTGTCAATTACGACAGCTTCTATTTTACAAGGATTGGGGCAAACGTTTAAGCCAGCATTATTTGTTGTATTTGGAGGTTGCTTAAAGTTAGCGTTAAATTATATATTCATGCCTTATTTTGGTGTGAAAGGTGCAGCCTTTGCGACTTTATGTGCGTTAATTATAATCTCTGGACTAAATACTTTGTTGCTTACGAGAGCTGTATCAGGGTCACTTATCAATAAGCGAAATATGTTAGGGATAGTAATTAGTGGTATCTGTATGGGATTTGTATTAATGATATTCACACGTGTGTTACAGATGTCTGGATTAGTAATTGATACGGAACATAGAGGAAGCGCGACACTTGAAGCGTTGTTAGGTGTAGCCATTGGCGGATTGACATATATGTTTTTTATTTTGAAATTACGTGTATTTACAAAAAAAGAATTAGGAACCGTTATGAAACAAGAGAAAAAAGAAGGTTCATTGAAGAAGAGTGGATAGAGGTGACTGGTTGTGAGTGGAATCATTACTATTTTAGGTTTAGGAGCTGGTGAATTAGATCAGCTAACGATGGGTGTATATCGAAAAATAAAAGAAGCAGACCATCTGTTTGTTAGAACGAAAGAACATCCAGTTATAGAAGAATTGGAGAAAGAAGGCGTACAATATACGTCTTTTGATGCTGTATATGAAGCACATGATACGTTTGAAATTGTATATGAAACAATTGCGAATAAATTGCTAGAACAAGCTGAAGGTACAGAAATTATCTATGCTGTTCCCGGGCATCCACTTGTAGCAGAAAGAACAGTTCAGCTACTGTTGGAAAAAGGAGAAGTTTCAAATGTTGAAGTGCGAATTGAGGGTGGACAAAGTTTCCTTGATCCTATGTTTGCAAGTCTAAAGATTGATCCGATTGAAGGATTCCAATTACTTGATGCTACATCATTTGAAAGAGGGCAATTAGAACTGCGTCAACATTTAATCTTTTGCCAAGTATATGATGCATTCGTTGCATCTGATGTGAAATTAACATTAATGGAGATGTTACCAGATGATTATGAAGTGTATATCGTAACAGCTGCAGGAACTTCATTTGAACAAGTAAAGAAGGTACCGTTGTACATGTTAGATCATGAAACGGAATTGAATAATTTAACGAGTGTGTACGTGCCGCCAGTTCAGGAGCGTGCGTCCTTGTATCAACAGTTTGATGTTCTTAGAGAAATTATTGCGGAACTTCGTGGTCCAAATGGTTGTCCGTGGGATAAAAAGCAAACACATCAATCATTAAAGAAATATTTAATTGAGGAAGCTTATGAAGTGTTGGAAGCAATCGATGAAGAGGATGATGATCACTTAGTAGAAGAATTAGGTGATATATTATTACAAGTTATGCTTCATGCTCAAATCGGAGAAGATGAAGGTTGGTTCTCTATAGATGATATCATTCGAACTCTATCTGAGAAAATGGTTCGTCGCCATCCGCATGTGTTTGGAAATACGGATGTAAACAGCGCTGATGAAGTGATTGCAAATTGGGAAGAAATTAAAAAACAAGAAAAAGGATTCGTGAAAGAATCTGTTTTAAATGGCGTTCCCAAAAGTTTGCCGCAGTTACTACGCGCCTATGAAATTCAGAAGAAAGCTGGTAAGGTTGGATTTGATTGGGTTGATGTGCAACCGATGATAGAGAAAGCTTTGGAAGAATGGCAAGAGTTCCAACAAGAGGTTACAAATATGGATGAGAAAAAGATGCTGGGTGAGTTTGGTGATTTACTATTTGCATTTGTTAATATAGCTCGTCATTACAAAATAGATCCAGAAGAGGCGTTACGTTCAACTAATGAGAAATTTACTGGTCGTTTTTTATACATGGAGGCAAAAGTAGCTGAAATGAATAAAGAGATGAAAGATTTATCATTAGAACAGTTAGATGTTTTATGGGAAGAAGCGAAACAGACAGAGCGTTAATAGGGGGATTTGATATGCGTCTAGATAAGTTTTTAAAAGTATCACGTTTAATTAAAAGAAGAACATTAGCGAAAGAAGTAGCTGATCAAGGAAGAATATCTATTAATGGTCAAGTGGCAAAAGCAAGTTCTGATGTGAAAGTAGCTGACGAATTAACAATTCGTTTTGGTCAAAAAATAGTGACTGTGAAAATAAATGAATTAAAAGAAACAACTAAAAAAGAAGATGCAGCAAATATGTATAGCTTAGTTCGTGAAGAAAAAGTAAAAGCGGAAGAAGGCTTGTTCTAAAATCATTTATCCCCTCATACATTACTATTAGCTAGTAAAAACCTATGGGGGGATTTACGTGAATAATGGTTACTCACCTACGTCTTCTAATCAACAAAATGTTTCTGTAGAGCATGACATTATTATGCGTGGCAGGCGTATAATTGATATTACCGGTGTGAAGCAGGTAGAGAGTTTTGATAGCGAAGAGTTTTTACTAGAGACCGTAATGGGTTTTTTAACAATTCGTGGTCAAAATTTACAAATGAAAAATTTAGATGTGGAAAAAGGTATTGTGTCGATTAAAGGGAAAGTTAATGAGATGCTGTATATTGATGAAAATCAAGGGGAAAAAACTAAAGGTTTCTTTAGTAAGTTGTTTAAATGAGCTTAACAATTCAGTTGTATACAATGCTTTCAATGATTGGAATGGGTGCTTGGATTGGAGCGTCTTTAGATACATATCAACGTTTTTTAAAGCGCCAAGAACGTAAACGTTGGCTTGTATTTATACATGATATATTATTTTGGATTGTCCAAGCATTATCCGTCTTTTATGTATTGCTTCTCGTAAATGAAGCTGAGCTACGTATATATGTGTTTTTGGCATTATTATGTGGTTTTGCGGCATATCAAAGCTTACTGAAGGCACTATACATGAAGCTGTTAAATTTTCTCATCTATATTTTTATGCAAACAACATATTTTTTTGTTCGAATTATACAGCTACTCATGATAAAACCTGTTATTATTATAGCGCAGCTATTTATTGCATTTATATTATTCTTATTTCGTATACTGCTTTCAATTGGACATGTGTTATGGAAAATGGTGATTTGGATATTACTTTTCATATGGAAAGTTTTTTTCTGGCCTGTTCGATTTATTGCTTCGCTCATATGGAAACTTCTCCCTAATCGTGTTAAACTTTTTATAGTGAAACATATAGGGTTCCTGCAATATATAGCAAAATTGAAGGGACATATCTTCCAACTATGGGAGCATATAAAAAAGAAGTTAGGGGGACCTCGGAAATGAGGGAACTGAGACAAAGAACAATCGAAAAACAGAGTCCAAATCCTGTTAAAGAGCATATAATACAAACGGATGAGAACAGGAAGCGACTTTATCGCCGTTTAGCGGTTTTTCTTGTCTTTACTTTTACAATTATTGCGAGTATTAGTGTAACGTTTTATCAACAAAACAGTTCCATTAAAGCAAAAGAAGCAAAAGTTAAGGACATGAAAAAAGAACTGGATTCATTAACGAATAAAGAAAAAAGTCTAAAAGACGAAGTTCAAAAGTTAAATGATGAAGAGTACGTATTAAAGATTGCTAGAAGGGATTATTTCTTCTCTGGTAAAGGGGAGATAATTTTTCCTGTTTCTAAGTAGAGTATGTCTTATTGACACTATATTTTAGGATTATATATAATAAAGTAAAATTTGACTTTTTAACCACTAAGGAGGAGCATTTTTTTTATGTCAATCGAGGTAGGCAGCAAGTTACAGGGTAAAGTAACAGGTATTACAAATTTTGGGGCTTTTGTGGAGCTGCCAGAGGGCTTAACGGGTCTTGTTCATATTAGTGAAGTTGCTGATAACTATGTAAAAGATATTAACGATCACTTAAAAGTGGGCGACCAAGTAGAAGTAAAAGTTATTAATGTTGAAAAAGATGGAAAGATTGGTTTATCTATCAAAAAAGCGAAAGAACGTGAAAAAACAGAAGGAGATCGTCCACGCGGTGAATACCAACGCGGTGGTGATCAACAACGTTCTGGACGTCCACAACGTAATAATCGCTCTTTCAACAGAGATAATCGCGGTGGTGGTAACGACCGAGCTCCGAAAGAAACATTTGAGCAAAAGATGGCACGCTTCTTAAAAGATAGCGAAGATCGTTTAACTTCTTTAAAGCGTAACACAGAGTCTAAACGTGGTGGCCGTGGCGCGCGTCGCGGATAATAAGGACGTTTAGTTTTTAACATATAGAGAGGTACCCAGAGTGATGGCTCAG
Source organism: Bacillus sp. ISO11 (assembly GCF_003458115.1). Classification (NCBI taxonomy): domain Bacteria; kingdom Bacillati; phylum Bacillota; class Bacilli; order Caryophanales; family Bacillaceae; genus Bacillus; species Bacillus sp. ISO11. The sequence goes on from NZ_QXCO01000037.1 coordinate 30,271, forward strand.
GGTGCTTTTTTATATGTTAAAAATATTTTTAAAAAAGTTTTTGAGATGTGTTGACTTTAATTAGTATCTGATGTAAGATACTAATTGTCCGTTAAATAAGACGACATGGCGGTGTAGCTCAGCTGGCTAGAGCGTACGGTTCATACCCGTGAGGTCGGGGGTTCGATCCCCTCCGCCGCTATATTTAATTTAACGGCCCGTTGGTCAAGTGGTTAAGACACCGCCCTTTCACGGCGGTAACACGGGTTCGAATCCCGTACGGGTCATCTAAAAAGATCATGCAAATTTGCATGATCTTTTTTTGTTAAATAAATTAAGATATACAACACTTCTACAAAATCACCCTATATTTTCTGAATATTTAATTAAAATCTCAAAAATAACTTACATACCGTGTATATCTGTAGAGTTATTTCGAATAAAAAGTCGAACGATTATAAAAGTGAAAACTGTTGTTTTGACAAAAAAACCAACAATCATCTTTTATAATGACAGTAATTAAACTATGCAGGTGGTGTTAAAAATATGCCTAAAGCAGGAAGGAATACTATGAATACAAGTGCATTGGCAATGAATGAGAGTCAGCTTGGAGGAATAAAGTGGACGAGTAAGTTGCGAATGAAATTTGAGCAAGTTTTCTTTAGATGGGGATTTATTATTGTTGTTATTGGTTTTCTTTTGGGACGAGCATATATATTAACAAATATTTTACCGTTTGCACTGCCATTTTTTGCTGCTGTTTATGTTATGAAGCGGGATAAGATGCCGCTAGCATTTTTAGCTCTAATGGGAGGAGCTCTTTCGGTATCGATAGATAATTTGTTTTTTACCTTTGCATCTATCTTTACCTTCTTCATTTATAATATCTTCTTTAGTCGATTTACACGTAAAACTGTTGGACTTGTTCCATTTCAAGTATTTATCTCCGCATTAACCGCACACTTAGTTGTTGTATATTTTGCGCAACAAACTGTCACCATGTACGATTTACTCGTTAGTACCATTGAGGCTGGGCTTAGTTTCGTATTAACTATGATATTTTTACAAAGCGTCCCGCTTTTAGTGGAAAGGAAAGGAAAACAACAGGCATTAGAGACGGAAGAAATTGTTTGTTTGATTATATTACTAGCATCTGTTTTAACGGGTACAACAGATTGGTTTGTATATGATGCTTCTATTCAACATATTTTTACAAGGTATTTAGTGCTAGTATTTGCATTTATTGCAGGTGCTGCCACAGGATCCACAGTAGGGGTTGTAACAGGACTAATATTAAGTTTAGCAAATGTGTCTAGCTTGTCTCAGCTTAGCCTTCTTGCTTTCTCTGGATTGCTTGGTGGATTGTTAAAAGAAGGGAAGCGTTTAGGTGTTAGTTTAGGTTTATTAATTGGGACAAGCTTAATTACATTATATGTGGACAAACAGACAAATATTGTAACAACTTTAATTGAGTCAGGTGTAGCGATTGTTATCTTCTTATTAACACCGAAGCTTGTTTTGGATCGTATTGCTAAATTTATGCCAGGTACACAAGAGCATTCGCAAGACCAACAACAATATTTAAGAAGGATGCGTGATGTTACAGCAAATAAAATCAACCAATTTGCAAATGTATTTGCTGCTTTATCTAATAGCTTTTCTGTATATGGGTATGTAGAGGAAGAAGATAAAGAGACAGAAGCAGATTTGTTTTTGAGTACAATTACTGCGAAAACATGTCAAACATGCTTTAAAAAGGATCAATGCTGGGTAGTGAATTTTGATAAAACGTACGATTATATGAAACAAATAATGAATGAAACGGAAGAAGGAACCCTGCAACATAATCGTAAATTAGTTCGTGAGTGGGACAAGCATTGTGTGAGAGGGAAAAAAGTGACGGATTTAGTAGCGGGTGAATTAGATCACTTCTATGAGGGACAAAAATTACGAAAACAAATGAAGGAAAATCGTAGAATAGTAGCGGAGCAACTATTAGGTGTATCAAAGGTTATGGAGGATTTTGCTAAGGAGATACAACGAGAGCGTGAAAATCATCAAGTGCAGGAAGAACAGATTATGCAAGCATTCCGTGATTTTGGTGTCGAAGTAGAGCATGTTGATATTTATTGTTTAGATAGAGGAAGTATTGATATTGAAATGTTAATTCCAGTTGCATCTAATGAACATGGTGAATGTGAAAAGTTAGTTGCACCGATGCTTTCGGATATCCTTAAAGAAAATATTGTCGTTAAACATGAAGAAAAGTCTTCTTATCCAAATGGCCATAGTTTAATATCATTTGGTTCGGCGAAGACGTATTCTCTTGATACAGGATTGGCTACAGCTGCAAAAGGCGGTGGATTTGTTTCGGGTGACTCTTATGCGATGATGGATTTAAGTGTTGGTAAATATGCACTTGCAATTAGTGATGGTATGGGGAATGGGCAAAGGGCTCATATGGAAAGTAAGGAAACGGTGAAATTATTACAAAAAATACTCCAATCGGGCATTGATGAAGAAATAGCAATTAAGTCTATCAATTCAATTCTTTCTTTGAGAACGACAGAAGAGATGTTTACGACGTTAGATTTAGCTATGGTAGATTTGCGGGATGCGAGTGCAAGGTTTTTAAAGATTGGATCGACGCCGAGTTTTGTTAAACGCGCAAATAATATTTTGAAAATTGAAGCAAGTAATTTGCCGATGGGAATCATTGAAGATGTTGAAGTTGATGTGGTGGGTGAACAATTAAAAACGGGCGATATTCTTATTATGATGAGCGATGGGATTTTTGAGGGAGCGCAGCATGTGGAGAATCATGAATTGTGGATGAAACGAAAAATTAAAGAATTGCAAACCGAAGACCCGCAAGAAATTGCTGATATCATTATGGAAGAAGTGATTCGCTCTTGTGATGGTTATATAAATGATGATATGACTATTGTAGTGGCAAAAGTGAAGAAAAATATGCCGAAGTGGGCTACGATTCCGATTGTAGGAATGCAGGCGCAGTAAAATGTAAGTGGAATGTTTATCTATAATTTGATTTTAAAAACCTAGGTGAATACCTAGGTTTTTTTTGTGGAAAAAGGTAATGTTATTAATTTTGTGAATATACACGGAGGATGTAAGATAAAAATGTAATTTTTGTATATCTTTTTTTTGCACAATGTTTGTAAAAGTTGTACCATTGTAGACAAGGCAACTAACGTTGCTGTTCTTGTTTAATGAAAGGTGATTACGAAGTTGAAAGATACATTTGTTGAAAAAGTAGATGACTTTGTAAAGCAGCATGATGTATTAAAAAATGATTCAACAATTGTTGTGGGAGTTTCTGGTGGTCCTGACTCGTTAGCGCTTTTATATTATTTATTAGAAAAAAGAGCGGAAAAACAGTTGGAAATTGTAGTAGCTCATGTGGATCATATGTTTAGAGGTGATGAATCTCATGAGGATTTACGGTTTGTGCAGGGCCTTTGTGAAGAACTGGGAATTATTTGTGAAACGATAAGGATTAATGTATCACAATATCAACAGCAATACGGAATGAATGCACAGGTTGCTGCTAGAGAATGCAGATATGCATTTTTGGAAAGAATAATGAAGAAATATGATGCAAGATATGTTGCTCTTGGACATCATGGAGATGATCAAGTCGAGACAATTTTAATGCGTCTTGTAAGAGGGAGTACTCCGAAAGGATATGCAGGAATTGCAGTGAAGCGTCCTTTTCATAATGGGTATTTAATTAGGCCGTTACTTGGGGTAACGAAGGAAGAAATTGTTGATTACTGTAATAAGCTAAATTTAATGCCACGTATAGATCCGAGTAATAAAAAGGAAGTATATACAAGGAATCGATTACGTAAATATGTCCTTCCTCATTTGAAAGAAGAAAATCCACAAGTGCATGAGAAATTCCAAAAATTTAGCGTGCAGATGCAAGAGGATGAGGCTTATTTGCAGGAATTAGCTTTTGAGAAAATGAATAAAGTAATTACAAAAAAAAGTGATAAACAAATTAGCTTATCAATTCCTGCCTTTGAATCCATGTCTATGCCTTTACAAAGAAGAGGGATTCAACTAATATTAAACTATCTTTATGAATATAAGATTCCATCTTCTCTTTCTTCCATACATATTGACAAGGTGATTGAGTTTTTTAAGCGGACACAACCTTCAGGTTCACTTGATTTTCCAGGTGATTTGAAAATTGTTCGTACATACGAGGAGTGTAGCTTTAGATTTAAACAAGAAATTGTTTCTCCTTTTTTACAAGATTTATCAGTACCCGGGACCATTACGCTATTGAACGGGGATGAATTTGTAACAGAGGTGAGCGAAGATATACCAAGTAACATGAATGAAACAGTATTTGTTGCTAAGTATAATGATATATCATATCCACTTCGTATTCGTTCTAGGGAAAATGGAGATCGCATGTCAATACAAGGTATGAATGGCACGAAAAAGATAAAAGCTATTTTTATCGAAGCAAAAGTACCGAAAGAAAAAAGAGAAGAATGGCCGGTCGTTTGTGATGCAAGTGGGACCATTATTTGGGTACCCTTGTTGAAGCGATCTGCATTTGCAATTTCGAAAGAGATGGCAAAGAAGGATAAATATATGATTATTCACTACAAAAGCAAGGAGTCTTCCGGGAGGATAATGAAATGATGAATCAAGATATCGAAAAAGTATTAATTTCTGAAGGGCAAATACAAGAAAAGGTGCGCGAACTAGGTGCAATTGTTGCAGAGGATTATAAAAACACAGTACCTCTTGCAATTGGTGTATTAAAAGGCGCAATGCCATTCATGGCAGATTTATTAAAGAGAACAGATACATATCTTGAAATGGATTTTATGGCTGTATCTAGTTACGGTCACTCTACAGTTTCAACAGGCGAAGTGAAAATTTTAAAAGATCTTGATACTTCTGTAGAAGGTCGCGATATTTTAATCGTCGAAGATATTATTGATAGTGGTCTTACACTAAGCTACTTAGTAGACTTATTCAAATATCGTAAAGCGAAGTCTGTAAAAATTGTTACATTATTAGATAAGCCAACAGGCCGTAAGGTTGATCTGAAAGCGGATTATGTTGGATTTACTGTTCCACATGAATTTGTAGTAGGATATGGATTAGATTATAAAGAGCAGTACCGTAATCTTCCTTATGTAGGCGTATTAAAACCAAGCGTTTACTCAAATTAATTAAATATAGGCTTCACAATTGTATAGGAAAGTTTTTCTATGTTACGATTTACTATAGTGTTTATGCCGTGAGAGGAGGTTAGGAATGAATCGTATCTTCCGTAATACCATCTTTTATTTACTGATATTCTTAGTAGTAATTGGAATCGTGAGCTATTTTAATGGTTCGACACAAAAAACGACATCAGTTAGCTACGACAAATTCATTACTAAACTAGAAAGCGGTGAAGTGCGTAATGTGCAACTTCAACCGAAAAATGGTGTATTTGAGGTAAAAGGACAATTTAATAACTCTAGCCAAGGAGAACAATTTGTTACTTATGCACCAAATACTGAGGAATTACAAAAGAAAATTAATGATAAAGCGAAAGGTGCCGAAGTTAAGTATCAACCAGCAGAAGAAACAAGTGCCTGGGTAACATTCTTTACTTCAATCATTCCATTTGTCATCATCTTCATTTTATTCTTCTTCTTATTAAACCAAGCTCAAGGCGGCGGTAGCCGTGTTATGAACTTCGGGAAAAGTAAGGCGAAGTTATATAATGATGAAAAGAAAAAAGTTCGTTTCAGAGATGTTGCTGGTGCGGATGAAGAGAAACAAGAACTTGTTGAGGTAGTTGAATTCTTGAAAGACCCTCGTAAGTTCTCTGAAGTTGGTGCTCGTATTCCAAAGGGTGTCCTATTAGTTGGACCTCCAGGTACAGGTAAAACTTTATTAGCACGTGCTGTTGCAGGTGAGGCTGGCGTTCCATTCTTCTCTATCAGTGGTTCTGACTTCGTAGAGATGTTTGTGGGTGTCGGTGCATCACGTGTACGTGATTTATTTGAAAATGCAAAGAAAAATGCTCCTTGTATCATTTTCATTGATGAAATTGATGCAGTAGGGCGTCAACGTGGCGCAGGTCTTGGTGGTGGCCATGATGAGCGTGAGCAAACGTTGAACCAATTACTTGTTGAAATGGATGGATTCGGTGCAAACGAAGGTATTATTATCATCGCTGCTACAAACCGTCCTGATATTCTTGATCCAGCATTATTACGTCCAGGTCGTTTTGACCGTCAAATTACAGTAGATCGTCCAGATGTAAATGGCCGTGAAGCTGTACTGAAGGTGCATGCTCGTAATAAACCGCTTGATGAGAATATCAACTTAAGAGCAATTGCAACTCGTACGCCAGGATTCTCTGGTGCTGATCTTGAAAACTTATTAAACGAAGCTGCTTTAGTAGCTGCGCGTCAAGATAAGAAGAAAATTGATATGAGTGACATTGATGAAGCAACGGATCGCGTTATTGCAGGTCCGGCTAAGAAAAGTCGTGTTATCTCTGAAAAAGAACGTAATATCGTTGCTTTCCATGAAGCGGGTCATACTGTAATTGGTGTTGTTCTTGATGAAGCTGATGTCGTTCATAAAGTAACAATTGTCCCTCGTGGTCAAGCTGGTGGATATGCAGTAATGCTTCCGAAAGAAGATCGTTACTTCATGACAAAGCCAGAGTTACTTGATAAAATCACTGGTTTACTTGGTGGTCGAGTAGCTGAGGAGATTGTATTTGGTGAAGTGAGTACAGGTGCTCACAACGACTTCCAACGTGCGACGGGCATTGCAAGACGCATGGTTACAGAATTCGGTATGAGTGATAAGCTTGGACCAATGCAATTTGGTAGTTCGCAAGGTGGTCAAGTGTTCTTAGGAAGAGACTTCCATTCAGAGCAAAACTACAGTGATGCAATTGCACACGATATCGATGTAGAAATGCAAACGATTATGAAAGAATGTTATGCTCGTGCAAAAGACATTCTTACTGAAAATCGTGATAAGCTAGATCTTATTGCAAAAACGTTACTTGAAGTAGAAACGTTAGATGCTGAGCAAATCAATCATTTATGTGATTACGGCAGATTGCCAGAACGTCCAACATCTTCAGATGATGTGAAAGTAAACATCAACATGAAGAAAGACGATGAAGATAAAGAAGATAAGTAAGAAACGAAGGAGTGACTATCGTCACTCCTTTTTTGTTTGTTAAAACCTTTGTTAATTACTATTGAGAACTTAGTGGATAAAGTAATTTAAGTAAAACTAGTATTAAAAATTGAAATAGAGAGCAATCTTTTTGTAAAATGATGAGGATAGGAAAGCTGATTATATAAGTATGTGTGATATGATGTTTTTATAAGTTTTATACATACTGCACAAATATAGATTAAATAAGATAAGTGGTGAGAATATGATTTTTGTATTGGATGTAGGGAACACAAATGCTGTACTAGGTGTGTTTGAAGAGGGGGAACTTCGTCAGCATTGGCGCATGGAAACAGATCGTCATAAGACAGAAGATGAATATGGAATGCTTGTAAAGCAATTGCTTGAGCATGAAGGTCTTTCGTTTGAAGATGTGAAAGGTATTATTGTGTCTTCAGTCGTACCACCAATTATGTTTGCTTTAGAGCGCATGTGTGAAAAATATTTTAAAATTAAACCGCTTGTAGTAGGGCCTGGGATAAAAACAGGGCTAAATATTAAATATGAAAATCCGCGTGAAGTAGGCGCAGACCGAATTGTAAATGCAGTAGCAGGAATCCACTTATATGGAAGTCCGCTTATTATTGTTGATTTTGGTACGGCTACTACATATTGTTATATTAACGAAGAAAAGCATTATATGGGTGGAGTTATTACGCCAGGAATTATGATTTCAGCAGAGGCTTTATATAGCAGAGCAGCAAAACTTCCTCGTATCGAAATTACAAAACCAAGCAGTGTAGTTGGGAAAAATACAGTAAGTGCGATGCAATCGGGTATTCTTTATGGTTATGTTGGACAAGTGGAAGGTATTGTTAAGCGTATGAAAGAGGAAGCTAGACAAGAACCTAAAGTTATTGCAACAGGTGGATTAGCAAAATTAATTTCCGAAGAATCGAATGTAATTGATATTGTAGATCCATTTTTAACGTTAAAAGGTTTATACATGTTATATGAACGTAATGCAAATTTACAGCATGAGAAAGGTGAATAAATACGTATGAAAGATTATTTAGTAAAAGCGTTAGCGTTTGATGGAGAAGTGCGTGCGTATAGTGTACGTACAACAAATACAGTAAGTGAGGCGCAAAGACGTCATGATACATGGAGAACAGCTTCAGCGGCACTAGGGCGTTCTTTAACTGCGGGTACAATGATGGGCGCAATGTTAAAAGGTGAGCAAAAGTTAACGATTAAGGTAGAAGGTAACGGTCCGATTGGTCCTATCTTAGTAGATGCTCATGCAAATGGAGATGTACGTGGTTATGTAACGAATCCGCATGTTGATTTTGAAGGAACAGAACAAGGGAAGTTACGTGTATATCAAGCGGTAGGTACAGAGGGGTTTGTAACTGTAATTAAAGATATTGGAATGCGTGAGCCGTTTATTGGTCAATCTCCAATCGTTTCAGGAGAATTAGGAGAAGACTTTACGTATTATTTTGCAGTTTCTGAACAAACGCCTTCTTCTGTAGGTGTTGGTGTTCTTGTAAATGGAGATGATAGCATATTAGCGGCAGGTGGATTCATCCTTCAAATTATGCCGGGTGCGCAAGATGAAACGATTTCATTTATTGAAGACCGTTTACAAAAGATTCCACCTGTATCAACGTTGATTGAACAAGGACTTTCTCCGGAAGAGCTACTATATGCAGTTCTTGGAGAAGATAAAGTAAAAGTATTAGAAACAATGGATGTTCAATTTAATTGCACATGCTCACGCGAGCGTATTGAGAGTGTATTAATTAGTTTAGGTAAAACAGAGTTAGAGCAAGTTCGTGAAGAAGAGGAAGAGACAGAAGTTCACTGTCATTTCTGTAATGAACGATACAAGTTCTCTAAAGAAGATATTACAAATTTAATCGAGAATTTGTAATAAGGGAATTAAGAGGAGCAATCCTCCAAATGAATTGACAAACAGGGAATTTTCTGACAAAATCTAAATATAGATAAAACCAATAAAAATACTCGGTGTTAGGAGTGACAGGAATGCGAGTGGCACAATCAGTTTCAGAATTAATCGGGAAAACGCCGATCGTTAAGTTGAACCGCATCGTAGAATCAGACAGCGCAGATATATACTTAAAATTAGAATTTATGAATCCGGGGAGTAGCGTTAAAGATCGTATCGCATTAGCTATGATTGAAGATGCTGAAAAAAATGGATTATTAAAAGAGGGCGATACAATCATTGAGCCGACAAGTGGTAACACAGGAATTGGTTTAGCGATGGTAGCGGCTGCTAAAGGATATAATGCAATCTTAGTAATGCCAGAAACAATGAGTATTGAGCGTCGTAATTTATTACGTGCTTACGGTGCGGAATTAGTATTGACTCCAGGGCCTGAAGGAATGGGTGGAGCAATTCGTAAAGCGACTGAATTAGCAAAAGAGCATGGCTACTTTATACCACAACAGTTCAAAAACCAATCGAATCCAGAAATTCACCGTTTAACAACAGGTCCAGAAATTATTGAACAAATGGGTGACCAATTAGATGCGTTTATTGCAGGTATTGGTACAGGTGGAACGATTACTGGTGCTGGTGAAGTACTGAAGGAAGCGTATAAAGATATTAAAATTTATGCAGTAGAACCTGCAGATTCACCAGTATTATCTGGTGGGAAACCAGGTCCACATAAAATCCAAGGAATTGGGGCGGGATTTGTTCCGGAGACGTTGGATGTAGAAGTATATGATGAAATTATTCAAGTGAAAACAGAGCAAGCATTTGAATATGCGAGAAGAGTGGCTAAAGAGGAAGGTATTTTAGTTGGTATCTCTTCAGGCGCAGTTATTTATGCAGCAACAGAAGTTGCGAAAAAGTTAGGTAAAGGGAAAAAGGTACTTGTTATTATCCCGAGTAACGGTGAACGTTATTTAAGTACACCACTTTATCAATTTGAATCATAATTAAACGCGATTGAAAAAGCATCCTTGAAAAAGGGTGCTTTTTCTTTTGGGATTGGAAATAGGAAAAGAGTGAATGACTAGAAAACTTCATGTAAAATAAGAGGTAGTATAATTAAATTATTTTCACTAGCCTTCGAGTATAATCAATCTCTATATAAATAACTTATGTAGTTTGAGCTGGTTAATCTAAGAGGGTGGGATAAAAGAAGACGGGGTGTTGATATGCAACGAAGAAAATCTTTAGCGCTTTCTATTCCATATCAGTTAGATTTCTTTAAGCAATATAAATTTCTTTCTCAGGGTAAATCGCAACATATTTTGTTAGAAAGCGGCCGTGGCGGTCGTTATAACATTGTAGGGCTGAACCCAGTAGCGGTAATCCGAGGGAAGGATGAAACGTTACATATAAGTGAAAGTGGTAAGGAAACAATAAAACGAGGGAATCCGTTAGATTTAATGCAAGAATATATGGAACAATGGAAGACGGACTATAACCCAGAGTATCCGCCTTTTCAAGGTGGTGCAATTGGCTATTTCAGTTATGACTGTATCCGTTATATTGAAAAGCTGCCTTTTCTTGCGGAAGATGATATTAATATACCTGACATCTTCTTTTTATTATTTGATGACGTATTTGTCTATGATCAAAAAGAACAAGTGTTATGGGTTATTACGCATTATGTAGATAAATATGAAGAGGCAAAAGAACGGCTAAATGAGTGGAAGAGTCTTTGGATGACAGAAGCGCCTGAAGTGACTGTGCCCTTTGAAAGTCCTGAAAAGAAAAGTGAAGCAGTTGCTTTTACTGAAGCCAGCTTTATGAAGGCAGTTGAATGTATTCAAGAATATATTGGGGCGGGTGATGTGTTCCAAGTAAACTTGTCGACGAGACAAGAAAGAACGTTACAGACACACCCACTAGAAATTTATACAAGTCTTCGTGAAATTAATCCATCTCCATATATGGGTTACCTGGAGCTTGGGGATTTTCAAATTGTTAGTGGATCGCCAGAGTTGTTAATTAAGAAACAAGGAACTGAAGTAAGTACAAGACCAATTGCTGGAACGAGATCTAGAGGCGCGGATGAGCAAGAGGATGAAGAATTAGCAAGAGAATTAATTGAGAACGAAAAAGAAAGAGCAGAGCATGTAATGCTTGTGGATTTAGAAAGAAATGATTTAGGACGTGTTTGTAAATATGGCACTGTAGAAGTAGATGAATTTATGGTAATTGAGAAATACTCACATGTTATGCATATTGTTTCTAATGTGCGTGGTGAGGTGGAAGAAGATAAAGATGCTTTTGATTTAGTGAAGGCTGTATTCCCTGGGGGAACAATTACTGGTGCCCCGAAAATACGTACGATGGAAATTATTGAGGAATTAGAACCTGTTCGAAGAGGGATTTATACAGGTTCAATCGGTTGGATTGGTTATTCTGGAGATACAGAATTGAATATTGTAATTAGAACACTTCTTGCTAAAGATGGAAAAGCTCATGTACAAGCAGGGGCGGGAATTGTAATTGATTCAAATCCAGAAAATGAATATAAAGAGTCGTTAAAAAAGGCGATTGCTTTATGGCGTGCAAAAGAACGTAGCGAAGAAACGGTTAGGTGAGAGAAATGATATTAATGATTGATAATTATGATTCTTTTACATTTAATTTAGTGCAGTTTCTTGGAGAACTTGGACAAGAGCTCGTTGTTAAACGTAACGATGAAGTGACCATTTCAGATATTGAGAATATGAAACCAGATTTTCTAATGATTTCTCCAGGTCCATGTAGTCCTAATGAAGCGGGGATTAGTATGGAAGTTATTAAATACTTTGCTGGAAAGATTCCGATTTTTGGAGTTTGTCTAGGGCATCAATCCATTGCACAAGTGTTTGGTGGAGAGGTTGTCCGTGCAGAACGATTAATGCATGGGAAAACGTCGCTTATGCATCATGATGGAAAGACGATTTTTTCGGATATTCCTAATCCGTTTACTGCGACGCGCTATCATTCCCTTATTGTTAAGAAAGAGACGTTACCCGATTGCTTAGAGGTAACATCTTGGACAGAGGAAGGAGAAATTATGGCACTTCGTCATAAGACATTGCCGATAGAGGGTGTGCAATTCCATCCGGAGTCTATTATGACTTCTCATGGGAAAGAGTTGTTACAGAATTTCATTTGTAAATACAGTCCAAGTGCAACATTATGTTAATTTACGTAAATGGTCAGTATGTAGAAGCAAGTGAAGCGAAAATTTCTCCTTATGATCATGGTTATTTATATGGTCTTGGAGTTTTTGAAACGTTTCGTATTTATAATGGCCATCCTTTCTTATTGGATGATCATTATGACCGTTTAATAGAAGCGCTGGATACATTGCAAATTAAATGGACAATGACAAAAAATGACGTGATGCTTATTTTGAAAGATTTACTCGCTAAGAATGAATTGAAGCATGCATATGTACGTTTTAATGTATCAGCGGGTATAGATGAAATAGGATTACAAACGGAAATGTATGAAGAGCCTTCGGTTATTGTTTTTATAAAACCTTTAACAGCTCCAGGAGATGTAGTGGAAAAAGAAGGTGTTATTCTAAAACAAGTGCGAAATACACCGGAAGGAACATTTCGTCTGAAGTCTCATCATTATTTAAATAATATTTTAGGGAAGCGTGAAATTGGAAATGTTGTGAGTAAGGAAGGTATTTTTCTTACTGAAGCAGGTTATGTTGCAGAGGGTATTGTTTCCAATCTATTTTTTGTGAAAGGTGATGTTTTATATACACCTTCGTTAGAGACAGGGATTTTAAATGGTATCACTCGTGCGTTTATTATAAAGAGTGCTGAAGAATTAAATATAGAAGTAAAGGAAGGTTTCTTTACAAAAGATGAGCTACTTTCAGCGGATGAAGTCTTCGTAACAAACTCCATTCAAGAAATTGTTCCGCTTTATCGTATAGAAGCGCAGGATTTCCCGGGTAAAGTAGGAGTGGTTACAAAAAGTTTAATGTACCTTTATGGAATGCAAAGAGAGAAATTATGGAGCAGAAATGAATTACGAAGAGGAGATGTGTAGTTTGAAGTGGGATTATGATTTACGCTGCGGCGAATATACATTGAATTTAAATGAAAAGACATTAATTATGGGGATTTTAAATGTAACACCAGATTCGTTTTCTGATGGTGGGAGTTACAACGAGGTAGATGCTGCGGTACGTCACGCAAAAGAAATGCAAGGTGAAGGTGCTCATATTATTGATATTGGTGGCGAATCTACTCGCCCGGGTTTTGCTAAAGTATCAGTAGAAGAAGAAATAAAGCGAGTTGGCCCGATGATTCAAGCGGTTTCAAAAGAAGTAAAATTGCCTATATCTATCGATACATATAAAGCTGAAGTTGCAAAACAAGCAATTGAGGCTGGTGCTCATATTATTAATGATATTTGGGGAGCGAAGGCGGAGCCGAAAATTGCTGAAGTCGCAGCTCATTACGATGTACCCATCATTTTAATGCATAACCGCGATAACATGAATTATCGTAATTTAATGGCGGATATGATTGCTGATTTGTATGACAGTATTAAAATTGCTAAAAATGCTGGTGTGCGAGATGAGAATATTATTTTAGATCCAGGTATCGGTTTTGCTAAAACACCTGAGCAGAACTTAGAGGCGATGCGTAATTTAGAACAGTTAAATGTGCTAGGTTATCCGGTTCTCTTAGGTACTTCGAGAAAGTCCTTTATTGGGCACGTATTAGATTTGCCAGTAGAGGAACGCCTTGAGGGAACGGGAGCTACTGTTTGTCTTGGTATTGAAAAGGGCTGTGAGTTTGTTCGTGTCCATGATGTGAAAGAAATGGCGCGTATGGCTAAAATGATGGATGCGATGATTGGTAAGGGGGTAAGGTAATTGGATAAAATTTATATCCATGATATGGAGTTTTATGGTTATCATGGCGTGTTCCCAGAGGAGAATAAATTAGGTCAGAGATTTAAAGTTGACTTAACGGTGGAGTTGGATTTAAAGCGTGCAGGGGAAAGTGATGACTTAGAGCATTCGGTCAATTATGGAGAGCTTTTCGAATTATGTAGAAAAGTTGTTGAGGATAGAAAGTATAAGCTTGTGGAGAGTATCGCTGAAAATATTGCTGCAGATATATTAAAACAATATGAAAGTATTTCGCGCTGTACAATTAAGGTAATTAAGCCGGATCCACCGATACCGGGTCATTATCGTGCTGTAGCAGTAGAAATTACGAGAGAACGTCCATGAACAATATAGCTTACATTGCATTAGGGTCAAATATTGGAGAGCGTTATACGTATCTAACCGAAGCGATTCAGTTTTTAAATAAAAATCCTTATATTCAGGTTGATGATATTTCATCTGTATATGAAACTGAGCCAGTTGGCTATACTGACCAAAGTTGCTTTTTAAATTTAGTTATAAAAATTTCTACCAATTTATCACCACAAGAATTATTGAAAGTAACACAAAAAGTAGAAAATGACCTAGGAAGAAAAAGGGAAATTAGGTGGGGGCCGAGGACTATCGACCTTGACATTTTACTTTATAATCAAGAGAATATTGAAGCAGAGAATCTTATTGTTCCGCATCCGCGGATGTTTGAAAGAGCTTTTGTTATCGTTCCGTTGTTAGAAATTAATCAAGACATAAAACAAAACATTTCATGTTCACAAGTAGAAGAAATGAAAAGGCGAGAGGGAGTAACGGTATGGAAGCAGAAAAATGGGGAAGACGCATTCGTGCTTTTCGAAAGCTAAAAGGTTACACACAAGAAGGTTTTGCTAAAGCACTAGGGGTATCTGTATCTGTTTTAGGTGAGGTTGAGAGAGGGAATAGATCGCCTTCTCAAGATTTTGTAGTAGAAGTTGCTAAGGCATTAAATGTTTCGATAGAGGAATTAATGCCAAAGTGATTGTACAGGAAGGAGTAGATTGATTGTTAAAGATTGCAAATATCGAGATGAAAAATCCGGTTGTACTAGCACCGATGGCGGGAGTGTGTAACTCTGCATTCCGTTTAACAGTAAAAGAATTTGGTGCCGGATTAGTTTGTGCTGAAATGGTAAGTGATAAGGCAATATTACTTAATAATAAAAGAACATTAGATATGTTATATATCGACGAGAGAGAAAAGCCATTAAGTTTACAAATTTTTGGTGGAGAGAAAGAAACTCTTGTAGATGCTGCGAAATATGTAGATAAATATACGACAGCAGACATAATTGATATTAATATGGGTTGTCCAGTGCCGAAAATCGTTAAATGTGATGCTGGAGCAAGGTGGCTTTTAGACCCGAATAAAATATATGAAATGGTAGCAGCGGTTGTAGATGCTGTTGAAAAGCCGGTTACAGTTAAAATGCGTATCGGTTGGGATGAAGAACATATTTTCGCAATAGAAAATGCTAGGGCTGTTGAGCGTGCTGGTGGCCAAGCTGTGGCGGTTCACGGACGTACACGAGTGCAAATGTATGAAGGAAAAGCGGATTGGGATATTATTAAACAAGTAAAACAATCTGTAAATATCCCGGTTATCGGAAATGGTGATGTCGCAACGCCGCAAGATGCAAAGCGTATGCTTGATGAAATTGGTGTAGATGGTGTTATGATTGGTCGTGCTGCTCTTGGAGATCCGTGGATGATTTATCGTACGGTAAAGTATTTGGAGACAGGTGAATTAATGCCGGAACCAACAGTGCGCGAGAAAATTGATGTATGTATGTTGCATCTAGATCGTCTTATCGACTTAAAGAATGAAAGTGTCGCTGTAAGAGAGATGAGAAAACATGCAGCTTGGTATTTAAAAGGTGTTCGTGGTAATGCGAGTGTACGTAATGGTATTAATGCTTGTAACACACGGGAAGACCTTGCGAATGTGTTAGGTACATTTGTAGAAGAAGTGGAAGCGAAACAACAAACAATTTACGTTGGTTAATAATGGACATAGGAGATTGACATTCTTCTATACACTTCCTATAATTACGTGAAAGAAAGAAGAGCTGCCAGTTAGTTGCTGGCAGTTTTTCTAGTTGAGTAGAAAATGCTATACTGTATATATTGTAAAATTAAATAGAGCTGGAGTGATATCAATATCATGGATAACATGAACCACGAAGAATTAAACGACCAATTGATTGTTCGTCGTGAAAAGCTACATAATTTACGTGAACAAGGAATTGACCCGTTCGGTAAAAGATTTGAACGCACAAATTCAACAACTGACTTAGTGAGTCTATATGGAGAGTTCTCTAAAGAGGAATTAGAGGAGAAGGAAATCGCTGTTTCTATCGCTGGTCGTATTATGACAAAACGCGGAAAAGGGAAAGCTGGATTTGCACATGTTCAAGATTTACATGGACAAGTTCAAATTTATGTTCGTAAAGATGCTGTTGGAGATGACGAGTACGAATTATTTAAAACAGCAGATTTAGGTGATTTAGTAGGTATTGAAGGTAAAGTGTTCAAAACAAACGTTGGAGAACTTTCAGTAAAAGCAACAGGCTTTACGCTATTAACGAAATCTCTTCGTCCATTACCAGATAAATACCATGGATTAAAAGATGTTGAACAACGCTACCGTCAACGTTACTTAGACTTAATTACAAGTATGGAAAGTCGTGAAACGTTCGTTACTCGTAGTAAAATCATTCGTGAGATGAGAAGATACCTAGATGACAACGGTTATCTTGAAGTGGAAACACCTATGATGCATGCAATTGCAGGTGGAGCTTCTGCGCGTCCTTTCACTACACACCATAATGCGTTAGATATGGAATTATATATGCGTATCGCAATTGAGCTACATTTAAAGCGTCTTATTGTGGGTGGTTTAGAAAAAGTATATGAGATCGGCCGTGTATTCCGTAATGAGGGTGTATCAACTCGTCATAACCCTGAGTTTACGATGATTGAATTATATGAAGCATACGCTGATTATAAAGATATTATGAAGTTAACAGAAGATATGGTTGCTCATATCGCGAAAAAAGTACTGGGTACAACAACAATCCAGTATGGTGATTATGAAATTAATCTAGAACCAGAATGGACACGTCTTCATATGGTAGATGCGATTAAGCAATACTCTGGAGCTGATTTCTGGAATCCGATGAGTGTAGAAGAAGCGCGTGAACTTGCAAAAGAACATAATGTAGAAATTAAAGATACAATGGAAGTTGGTCATATTATAAATGAATTCTTCGAACAAAAAGTAGAAGATAAATTAATCCAACCAACATTTATTTACGGTCATCCGGTAGAAATCTCGCCGCTTGCGAAAAAGAATGATGAAGATCCAAGATTTACAGATCGTTTCGAATTATTTATCGTTGCGCGTGAACATGCAAATGCATTCACTGAGTTAAATGATCCAATCGATCAAAAAGAACGTTTTGAAGCGCAATTAAAAGAGCGCGAACAAGGTAATGACGAAGCTCACATGATGGATGACGATTATATTGAAGCTCTTGAGTACGGTATGCCTCCTACGGGTGGATTAGGAATCGGTATTGATCGTCTAGTTATGTTATTAACAAATGCACCATCTATTCGTGATGTATTATTATTCCCTGCTATGCGCCATAAACAAGACTAAGCTTTGGAGATTTCTCCAAAGCTTTTTTTATTTGAGCATGAGTTGCGTGGGTATAGTAAATCTTGATAGTGCGAGAAATTATATTTATATAGAAGAAATGTGCTGTTTTTATACTTTTTTACTAAGTTAAAAATTTTATTAGAAAAACTATTGCATTTTAATAATCAAACTGGTATATTTATATTCGTTGCCACGAAAGGTAACAAACAAAACAAACGAAAAACAACTTATTGAAAAAAGTTGTTGACGAAAATATAACGAAATGTTATATTGATAAAGTCGCTTCTGAGCGACAAAGTAGTTCTTTGAAAACTGAACGAAACAAACAACGTGAAACGTCAATTTTTATTTTAGATGCTAGACAAACTAACTTTATTGGAGAGTTTGATCCTGGCTCAGGATGAACGCTGGCGGCGTGCCTAATACATGCAAGTCGAGCGAA
>NZ_QXCO01000038.1:0-42577 GCF_003458115.1 Bacillus sp. ISO11
AGCAACTAACGAACATTAGACAGACGGCACGAACAAGCCGTAAAAACGAAAAAAATCTACACACTTGGTCATTCCATCGTTTAGCACAATTCATCGAGTACAAAGCGACATTAGTTGGCATAAAGGTTGAATATGTGAACCCTTCTTATACAAGTCAAACATGTCCGAAATGTTCTGGAAAGAACAAGGCGCAAGACAGAAAATACAAGTGCCAATGTGGGTTTGAGAAACATCGGGATATCGTTGGGGCGATGAATATTCGCTACGCAACTGTGGTTGGCGGTAATAGTCAATCAGCCTAAGAACCTATAAGGTCTGTCTTAGGAGGGGTGATGGCACACCCTCATCTTGAAGGCTGTTCAAAACAGAAATGGACTGCGAATGTTTAGTCATTCAAGAATCCCATCCGTTACACCGTAAGGTATAGGACTTGCGGCTTTAGCCGTGGGAGTGTCAAACGGGAATTGGTTTTTTGGTGTGTGTTGTTAGCATAATTATTGACGGCCTAAAGGAGGGTTGTTTCTTTGAAGTCAGTATAACTTAAATAAAAAGAAAATTCAAAATAAAATGATGGATCTTTACATATTTTTAAACTTTAACACAAAAATGTAAAGATATGGTTTATGATGAGTGATGAAACACTCTCCTATGTTTCTAGTGATTGTATCTTTTATCTGTTTTTGGTGCGAAATCTGTTGATAGATTTTGCACTTTTTTATTTAATGTTTAATAAGATCAGTGTGATTTTTTTAAGGGGGAAATTAGTATGTTTGGGAATAAAGAAAATGAGATTAAAGAATACCTTATAAAAGAAGGTTATGAGATTAAAGAATATTTAAGAAAAAATGGAGATTGGTACTATTTTAAAGTACATACTTTTTGGTCAGGAACGCACTTAGTAAAAGTAAAAGATGGAGTATTTGGTTTTAGAATAGAAAAAGCGTAAATCTCATAATAAAAAAATGTAACTAGGGGTCACGCCACATCGCTATCAAGCTAAGATTATGCAAAGTCAATTTTAGGCGAGAGTGTTTCTTTTTTCTAAAGGGCAAGTGTAGGAGATTAAAAGATTTGCATACGAAATAAACCCTAACGGTTTTCATTTTTTGAATTAAGCGGCTTGATTATCAGACATGGTACAATTGTAAACGACACCTAATATATCAAAGACCGTTTTTTTCTCATATCGATGAGATTTCCGCCCGTTTTGCTGTAGGAGATTGAACAAGCGAAGTAACACCTTTGATAGCTCTTGGGTGTTTTTTTGTATAGTTTGGAATAAAAGAAGAAAATAGTCTTTGATCATATATATGGCTTTATACTCACTAAGCTCTCGTTTTTTCTTCATTAGGAGCAATTGTCGCATTTGAAACATGATAGAAGAACAGAGTAGAATGGCAATCAATTGACCATATAAATGGCACTCCAGTCGTTCTGGTTTTATCTTTTTACAATGATGAATTTGAAAGAATGACTTCCACGTTTTAAATAAAATTTCGATTTGCCAACGTAAAGAATACCAATCATGTACTTGTCCCGTCGGGACAATATCTGTAGGGGTGTTTGTCATATATACATTGATACCACTGAGTCGTTTACTACGAGGAGAATACTTCATTCCTTTCTTTTTTTCTCTTACAATTTGATCTTGTAATCGTTTTTGTTGCTGTTGTTTTGTTAATCGATGAACAATTACACGAGCTGGCATTTTATCAATCATTCCTACATAAGCATCAGCTATTTCACATGTTTGTCCTGGTTGAAGGGAGTTCATTAACGTCTCCATATCTATCTGTATATACTCTGTATCTTTCTTAATTCTTCCATCTTGAAAATAATCAGGGGTAGGATTTTTTTGATAAATACGTGTATTCGACTTGATACGAGAGATATAGTAGGCCTCCTTATCTTGTATATATTGAAGGTCTTTCAAATGAAAATAACCTAAATCTCGGATACATAAATCATTCGCTGTCACAGTTGGGGCACACAGAGAGCCGTAAGTGCGATCATGTTGTGTACCTGGGCCTGTATGAATATGTAGGAACTGTCCACTTAACAAATCATACTCAAGTTGAATTTTTATTCCAGCTGTATGGCTGCATCCTCCTGCACCTGGATAAACCGATGAAAATACATCTGGGAGTTGAAATGCAGTTGAATCTAAAATACGAACACGCTTGAAAACAGAAGTGTATGGCGAAGAAATCGGCATAGATGCGTCCATTTTTTTGTTTAGTAGTTCAGCTAGTAGGCGTTGTAAAAGTTGGACAGCCGCCTCATTAAACCGTTGATTCAGTCCTTCGGGACTGATGAGCACTTCTGTTGATGCTTCTAAACAGCTACATAACTGAGTTAAAGAGGTTTTTTGCGACATTTTGACTCATCCATACACATAAAGCTACTAAATCTTGTGCTTGATACTTACTTGTTCGCTGTACAAATCCAACATCTCCAGCTAGATTCTGTAAGGTATTTGAGGATAAAAGACTCTTAATCTCCTGTGCAAATAATTGTAAGTCATCAGATACAGAATTAGACATACAAAAAACGCCATCCTTTCCTATAATTCTACAGTAAGAATAACGTCTTTTTTGCTTAATGAACAGTGTGAAACCTTAGCTTTATGGCAATGTGACGGTACCTCATTTAGTCGTCTGATAACATTACATATTTACATAATTTTCGTTATCGAAAGTTACCGTATTCATGTTTTAAAAGAGAATATACCTTAGAATCGCAATACATACCATTGATCATTACACTTTGTCTTAATGTTCCTTCATATGTCATTTTTAGCTTTTGCATAACTCGTTCAGACGCTGTATTCCTTATGTCGCATCTTCCTTCAATACGATTTAAATCTAATTCTTGAAAGCCAAACTTTATTAGTTCTTCTAAAGCTTCAACGATAACTCCTTTTCCCCAATACAGTGGGTTAATAACGGCTCCTAAAGAAGCGCTACTGTGTGATAATTTCCAGATGCCACAGGTGCCAATAGCTTTCTGATCCCCCTTAAAGATAATAGACCATATGAAAGACTTACCTTTCTTAGCTGTATCCATCGTATTTTCTAAAAAAATACGAGTTTCATCTTTATTCTTATGTACCTCTCGAGGTACATATGTAGTTGTTTGAGGATCCGAATAGACTTCAAATAAATCATCTAAATCATGAAAATCTAGTTTTTTTAATAAAAGACGCTTTGTTTCTAATTTTGGGATTTTATATGTATCTTCCATACTCTCACCTCAGTTAATCGTTATTTATATATTATATACCTTATTCATGTAAAGTTTACATAACCTATCATTATAAGTAGTCAACAATCAATAGAATTTTCGTTATGGGGGGATTTTGATTTTTTAGGTTGATAGCGATGGGGTCACCATATCAAAAAAAGATAATTGTGCGTTTAGACATATTTTTCAGCCACTTCCTGTTCGTTAAGGAACTCATTATTTTTTTACAGTTTTTTATTAAGAAATTCTAAATAACTAATTATAATAGGTGAAGAAAACGATCAATAGTTGGGGTACGGAAAGGATTCGGATTTACATTCTTTCTCAATACATATCATGGATAAATAAAGTAAAATATGGGTTGGGGCTATGTCTCATGTTGTGTTAATCCTAACAATAACTAAGGGTACATAATATGCTTTCATACCTTTGAATAATTTTGTTATAGAAGGGATGGAGATTTAACTGGCTCAAATTGTTGGTATTGATAGATACCTTTGTACTGGGGCTTTAATCTATATGCGTGAGGGCCTTTCCCTAAGTCTTTTCAGGAAGTAAGGATCAGTAAGCAAACACTTATACAATATGAATAGAGGAGAGGAATACCTTATGAAAATACGTATTCAAATTACATGTGCAAGTCTGGCCCTTGCAATAGCTGGAAGTTCCCTGTTATATACAACACCAACCTCAATTGTAAAAGCAGAGCCTACTCAAAATGTATCTAGTTCGTTACAAACAAATACTCAACGAGATCGTACTTCCGTCAAGCAAGCAATGCGGGATACATTGCAACTTGGATACCCGGGGATACTTGCTAAAACTTCTGAGGGTGGAAAAACGTGGGGATATGCCGCTGGAATAGCGGATCTGAGAACCAAGAAACCAATGAAAACAGATTTTCGCTTTCGCATTGGGAGTGTGACGAAGACGTTCACCGCAACAGTTGTACTTCAATTAGTTGGAGAGAATCGCCTGAAGCTAGACGACTACATCGAAAAATGGTTACCTGGTGTCATTCAAGGAAATGGATATGATGGTAACAAGATTACTATCCGGCACATATTGAACCATACAAGTGGTATCGCTGAATACTCAAGGTCAAAAGACGCTGATTTTACGGATACAAAAAAATCGTATACGGCTGAAGAGTTAGTGAAGATGGGGGTTTCTCTGCCTCCAGACTTTGCTCCAGGAAAGGGCTGGTCTTATTCAAACACAGGATACGTATTACTGGGCATTCTTATTGAAAAAGTAACTGGAAACAGCTATGCGGAAGAGGTTGAAAATCGAATTATTGAACCACTTGAATTGTCGAATACATTCCTACCAGGCAACTCAAGTGTTATTCCAGGCACTAACCATGCCCGTGGATATGTCCAACCAGACGGAGCAAGTGAGCTAAAAGACGTTACTTATTATAACCCAAGTGCAGGTAGCTCTGCTGGAGATATGATTTCTACTGCTGACGACTTAAACAAATTCTTCTCTTACTTGCTCGGTGGCAAATTACTGAAGGAACAGCAACTAAAACAAATGCTTACTACAGTTCCTACAGGAAAAGAAGGAATCGATGGATATGGTCTTGGAGTCTATGAAACTAAGCTGCCAAGCGGTGTCTCGATATGGGGACACTCAGGTGGCATTCTAGGGTTTACAACTCTAGTTGGAGGTACACTTGGAGGCAATCATACGTTGGTCGTCAATTGGAATAGTTTGGGTAGAACTGGCAGTCCTAATCCTTTTAAAAATATTTTACTTGCTGAATTTAGCAAGTAGGAAAAAAGGAAAAATTTATCGTAGTTTTCATAGTTAAAAATATACTTTTCTGTTTCAAAAGCCCCAACTTATTTTCAAAAAAAATAAGTTGGGGCTTTTTTGTTTTGGTGGCGTTTATTCTTCTTAAGTTGACGGCCATGTGGCGGGACCCCATGCCCATCAACCTAAAGTTTTATTACACCCCCATAACGAAATTTTTAGGATTTCTTGTAACGAAAAAGCTTATTTATCGTTTTGGGGGTGAACTGTTTTCTTAGATTGATGGCAATGGGGTCCCGCCAACAAAACGCGAATTTCGTACGCTAAGGATTTACTAAGTTAAAAAACTTGAGTTTACCGTACGTTAAGAGGGTTCCTTAAACGATATTTAATGTTTGTTATGGTACTTTGTTTTGGGTAATGAGTTTTGGAACTGATTTTTGAACATATTTCTGTTAGTTTCGTTAGAACTCAATAAGGTTCCTTAAACGACCGTTTTTGGTTCTGTTTTATTGAAAATAAAAAAGAGTCTGGATGCAAGACTCTTTTTTTTAACATAGTTTATTAATAGATTGCTTTCGTATTAAAACTACTATTACTCCACCGCATATACATACTCCATAAATAATGCTTGCGATATTTCCGAAGATTTCTAATCCAAAAGGGAGTAAAAATGTAGCAATTCCTACTACATAAGCAAATATACCGAATAATTTAGCTAATTTATTTTTATCACCAACAAAAGTTTCTTCCTGATATCCTGCAATAAGAGATAAGCGTTTTTTTATATGAATTTGGTAACCACTTATCATAATAATTAAACTAAGAATCGTGCAAATCCCTAATCCCACCAACATTTTCACTGTCCTCACCATCCTTTTCATTATTTTACCATATTCAAGTTAGTGTTTTATATGCTTAACGTACGAATTTCGCGTTATGTTGGTGGAACCCCATGCCCATCAAGCTAAAAAGAACGAGTTACCCCAAAACAATAAAAAGCGGGCGAAATGTACACGTTTTTCGTTCTGAGGGTATTATGAGATCTTAAGTTGATGGATGGATGTGTGGCGAGACTATATGAAAGAAAGCTTTGCTCTTTTAACCAAAAACGGTCGTTTATGGTTAGATGAAATACTTACAGCTTTTTATGTGGTGCCCATTTTTTAAGATGTAATAAAAGGTAGAATAGTTGTATCAGGAATTTGCCAAATTCCTTGTATCTGTTGTCCCATATGGAAGAATCTCGTATATTTTTGCAGCAAGTGCCTGAGGAGACTCCCTTGACCCTCTTTTAATCCAATCGGTAACAATATTGAAGATACCGCCTGCTAAAAACAGGATTTGCATTCTGCTCATGTCATGATCGTGTGTAATATCCGCTTGAAAGACCTTTTCCATTGTGTAATTCAAGTAATTAAGCATCATATTAGATATATTTGAATCAATTAACTTTCCTGACGGCTTCTGTGCAGAGACAAATCCCTCTATGATATATTCAATAATTAGCTGCATACTTTCATACGGATCCAAACTATCAACCTCTTTCAAGAATTGTTGAACAATTTCATCCACGGATGCTTGCACGACGTCGTAAACGTTGCGGTAGTATTTATAGAATGTGACTCTGGCAACTCCAGCCTTTTTACAAATAGCTGTTACGGTTATATCTTGCAATTTATGTTCATGCAACAGTGCGCTCAATGCCTCCATAATGTATGTTTGAGAGTGTATACTGTCTTCTCTTGACTTCCTCAAAGCTAACACATCCCTTCATTCTGTTCGTTTTAAGTGTAAATAATCACATATTGCTTGAAAGATGAAAATTCACTGTTATACTTACACTTGTAAGTACAATTGTTAGTGCGGTGATAATTTCATTGTATAAAAGGACATTATCGCTGTCAATGTGTACCATTTTCTTTGTTTTTTACTGGCAATTTGTCGCCATTTTGCAAGCTATAAATAGGGAGGGATATTCAGATACAATCTATAATAAGTATTTTAAAATCTTGTTATATAAATAATATGTAATTTATGCATTTGTACGTTTCTAGATTACAACGTAAGAAGAATAATTTTTGATAAGAATAGGGTGAGATTTAATTGGCAAAACATCTGTATAAGTTAGGATATTGGGCAGTAAATCATAGGAAGAAGGTTGTATTCAGCGCACTCGCAATTCTTATTGCATTAGTGCTTTTTGCAGTCAACATGGGTTCCTCTTTCAAGGACGAGCTGAGTATTCCGAATACACCAGCAGATAAAGCAGGAAAAGTAATTGAAAAAGAGTTTAAAGCGATGCAACCAGCAGGTGCCCAAGTAAAAGTGGCATTTAAAGCACCAAAAAACGAAACCTTGGAGTCAGCGGAAGTACAACAGAAAATTGCAGGAGTTCTTGAAGAGATAAAAAAAGACTCAGCTGTTGATTCTGTGGCAGCACCGATACAACTGCAGAACCTTAGTGAAGATAAGACAATTGGATATGCAGTTGTTACGTACAAAGTAAAAGCAGAAAAGGTTACAGAAGCTTCTAAAGATAAGATTTTAGATAGTATTGAAACAACAAGAGATGCCGGCATTCAAACGGAGTTATCAGGAGGCGATGTTACGTTTTCTGACTCAGAGACTTCAGGTATGACTGAAATTGTCGGAGTTCTTGTTGCCTTCGTAGTCCTGGCATTTACCTTTGTGTCTTTTCTAGTAGCTGGACTGCCGATTCTCACTGCGATAATCGGATTAGCAATTGGAATGCTAGGAATCATGATTGGAACCAATTATGTGGAAATCCAATCAGTTTCCTTATCATTAGCTGCCATGCTGGGACTCGCAGTAGGCATAGACTATGCACTCTTCATTATCAATCGTTTTAGACAGCAGCTTGCACAAGGAGATTCTGTTCCAGAATCTGTTGCCATCGCAACGGGAACAGCGGGAAGTGCCGTAATCTTCGCAGGATTAACTGTTATTATAGGTCTTTTGGGACTGTCTGTTACAAAGATTCCATTCCTGACAGCGATGGGCGTATCAGCTGCCTTTACTGTGCTTGCAGCTGTGTTGGTTTCCGTCATCATATTACCAGCCATTTTGGGACTTGTCGGCCATAAGATTGCCCCATCTAAACAAAATCGATTCTTGCAAAAGATGACTGGGGCAGGTAAGAAACATGCTGGTTCAAATAAATGGGGAGAATTTGTCATAAGACGTCCTCTGATTGTCACGATTTTCGCAATCGGACTACTTGCAGTGATTTCAATTCCGTTTTTCCATATGAACCTTGGCTTGCCTTCTGATGGAACAACAAAGTCCACAGAAACGACAGAAAGAAGAGTATATGATTTGTTGACGGAAGCGTATGGGGAAGGATTTCATGCTTCTTTAATGGTAGTAGCAAAATCAGAAGAAGCAACAGCTGAAACGCAAAATGCTATGAACACCATCGCAAAAGAATTGGGTAACCTACCTGACGTGAAAAGTGTGACACCAGCTATCCCTGGGCCTTCTGGAAAGATTTATATGATTTCTATTACACCAAAAACTGGACCTGACGATACAAAGACAAAGGATTTGGTAAAAGCAATCAGGGACAAATCGAACCAAACCGAGAAAAAAAATGAAATTGAACTAATGGTAACGGGCACAGCAGCGATGAATATTGATATCGTGCAAAAGCTGAGTGACGCCTTGCCAGTTTTTGCTGCCCTTATTGTGGGACTTGCGTATGTACTCTTAGTTCTAGTGTTTAGATCTCTGCTCATTCCATTAAAAGCAGTATTAGGGTTTCTACTTTCTCTTGGCGCTACGTTGGGAGCCGTGGTATTTTTCGTGCAGGATGGACATTTCCAAAATATATTTGGGTTCCCGGCTGCCGGTCCGATCTTAGCCTTCTTGCCTGTCATTCTGATTGGCATCTTGTTCGGACTCGCCATGGACTATGAGGTGTTCCTAGTGAGCAAAATGCGGGAAGTATATACGCATACAGGTGATCCGAAGAGAGCTATTGTAGAAGGAATGCGGGAGAGCGGGAGAGTTGTAGTCGCAGCGGGATTAATTATGATGTCTGTATTTATTGGATTCATGTTGGCGCCTGATACCATCATTAAATCCATAGGCATGGCTCTTACATTCGGTGTTTTCTTTGACGCATTCATCGTGAGAATGACAATCGTACCTGCAGTCATGATTCTCATGGGTAATTCAGCCTGGTACTTGCCAAAATGGCTGGATAAAATTTTGCCTAACATTGATGTTGAAGGAGAAAGCATTATACATCGCGTAGAAAACAAAAATGAAAAAATATATAAACAGAACCGTTAAATTTAATTCATAGTTGTATTCATTAAAAAAACCGCTTCCCTATAAAATAGGAGCGGTTTTTTAGAGAGAGTATGGATACTCCTTCGCTAATTATGTA
Organism: Bacillus sp. ISO11; assembly: GCF_003458115.1. Classification (NCBI taxonomy): domain Bacteria; kingdom Bacillati; phylum Bacillota; class Bacilli; order Caryophanales; family Bacillaceae; genus Bacillus; species Bacillus sp. ISO11. Next base: position 9,416 of record NZ_QXCO01000038.1, read on the forward strand.
AATATATAAAAGGAACTAAGGTTTTGCACTATCCATAAAGCAAAAAAGACGTTATCCTTTCTGTATAATTATGGGAAAGGATGGCGTTTCTTTATGAATCTTTCGATTCTTGACGAACTTCAACCGATCGCTGAAGAATTACAACGACATATGTCTCCTCATGTTTTAGAACACCTAGCCAAAGAAAAAGGAACAAACCGAAAAAAGGTTGAAAGAACAAGCCAAAAGAGAAAAAAAGAAAGGTATTATCTACAAAGAACGGAGTAAAAGGCTGAGTGGAATCAACGTGTATATTACGAACATTTCTGCAGAAAATGTTCCAACGGAACATATCCATGACTTCTATTCATTACGTTGGCAAATTGGCGTGTCCAGATAAGGACACATTATCTAGTTGGTGAAAGTCCAATCGGGAGAATAGACTCCACTCCCGTAGCCTGAGAGGCGCCATGAAGTGAAAGCGACATGGCGAAGCCCTCTGACATCACATGCAAAAGGCATGTGGGCAAATCTCCAGGTTGTAACGTACAGTGAACGTAGATGTAGCCTCGTTACACGCAATTCCGGTGGCTGAGACGGTCGATAACGTGCGAAAGCAACAAGAACTGACCGAAACGAGTCTGGAACGGCAGTTCTCACCGGCGGGGTATCAGCGGCGACATGGAGAGAAAGATAATGTGGAAACTGGAGAAGCCCTCGACACCCGATGAAGAAACCTCATCGAGGAGACCGTCTCTATAACCGCGATCGGGAAGTGAGAACGGTAGGTGTCAGGGTGGCGGAACGGATCGTAGTACCAGAGATCTGCGTGCAGCAAAACGCGCGGGGAGGCAAGGGTCCGAACCTGTAAACATTTCGTATGACTAAAGGAGGCAAGGGTGCCATGACAAAAACACCCATCACTTTGCAGGAATTAAGGCAACGAATCTATCGAAAGGCGAAGTCTGAACCTACGCACCGGTTTTGGGGGCTATTTACCCACATTACCAAAATGACAACCCTTCACGAAGCATATCAACAGGCGAGGAAAAACAGCGGTGCTCCAGGCATTGATGGAAAAAGTTTTACTGATATAGAACTAGAAGGAGTTATCCCATTCTTAACGGGTATTCAAGAGGAATTGCAAGCTGGAATATACCGACCACAAGCCAATCGAAAAGTAGAAATCCCAAAGGCAAACGGCAAAATGCGAACTCTGCAAATTCCGTGTATACGAGATCGTGTAGTACAAGGAGCGCTAAAACTCATATTAGAAGCAATTTTTGAAGCTGATTTCTGTCCAAACTCGTATGGGTTTCGGCCGAAACGCTCTCCACATCAGGCATTGGCAGAAGTACGACGCAGTATATTGCGTCGTATGACCATAATAATTGATGTTGATTTGTCGCGCTACTTTGATACAATCCGACACAACATATTATTGGAGAAAATCGCGAAACGTGTCCAAGACCCACAGGTTATGCATCTTGTAAAACAGGTAATTAAGGCAACAGGAAAGATCGGTGTCCCGCAAGGGGGGCCATTTTCTCCACTAGCCGCGAACATTTACCTTAATGAAGTGGATTGGACATTTGATACCATTCGACGCAAAACAGCTGAGGGCAATTACGAAGCTGTAAACTATCACCGTTTTGCCGACGATATAGTTATCGCTGTAAGCGGACACTCCAGTAAAAGTGGATGGGCTGAACTGGTATTACGACGACTGTGGGAACAGTTAAAGCCTTTGGGAGTTGAACTGAATCTGGAGAAGACTCAGATGGTCAATGTTCTAAAAGGAGAATCCTTCGGATTTTTAGGATTTGACCTGAGACGAATACCGAGCCGAAATAAGAATGGATTCTTCGTTTTCATGATCCCGAAGAAGAAAGCTCGCACGACAGTGAAAGCAAAAATTCGCGAACTCATTCAAAACGCAGGAGCGAAGCCAGCACAAGACTTAATAAAACAAATCAATGCCGTACTGACTGGATGGGTGAACTACTTCCGGGTTGGGAACTCTAGTCAAGCTTTCAGTGAAGTACGTGATTATACGGAGATGAAAATTCGCACACTGTTAACGAGAAGGAAACGAAGACGAAAGCGTAGCATCGGATGGCAGAGATGGAGTAACGAATATCTCTATGGTGTACTGGGGCTTTACTGGGACTGGAAAGTCCTTCCCCTGAAAAGTGCAGAGAGTTTCCGATGAAAGTGTCTGCCATTTGATAGGTCTCATAACCCTTTTGATGAAGTTTATGGGGTGAGCTGCTTGAGGGAAAACCTCACGAGCAGTTCTTATGGGGAGAGACTGGAAACGGGTCACAACTGATACCGCGCCAGTCTTTTACCCGACAAATTTTATTTAAAACATGGAAATCTTTCTTTCAAATTGACAGGTGCAAAGGAATCAAGAAAGAACGCTTAGAATGTCATTTATATGGGCAACTCATTAGTATCCTACTCTGTTCATCGACGATGTTCAAAATGCGTCAGTTACTCTTGGATAAGAAAAAGAAAGAGTTAAGTGAATACAAATCCATTTATATGATAAAAAATTATTATCTATTGTTTTATGAAGGATTACAAAAGGACATCCATGAATTATTAAAAGTTTTACTGCGCTTGTTTTATTTTTTAGAGAAAAACGGTAGAAAATCTCATCGGTACGAAAAGAAAACCGTCTTTGATATCTTAGGTGTTGTGTATGATTATACATTGTCACAAAGCTTCAAAGTTGCATAATATTTTTTAAAATACCTATTTAATAGGTTTATTTGTTATGACCACCTTTAGTACAGCCGTAGAAATTTTTAAAAATAACCCTCACATATATCCTCTTAGCGCCCTTAACTTGATGGCGATGTGGTGCTACCCTAATAGGATCAGTTTAATTATTTGAAAGGGGGAAATTAATATGTTTGGGAATAAAGAAAATGAAATTAAAGAATACCTTATACAAGAAGGTTATGAGATTAAAGAATATTTAAGAAAAAATGGAGAGTGGTACTATTTTAAAGTACATACTTTTTGGTCTGAAACACATTTAGTAAAAGCAAAAGATGGAGTATTTGGTTTTAGAATAGAAAAAGTGTAAATAGAGGGATTTATTCTGTATAAGTGCACTTATACAGAATAAATCGCATAATAAAAATACTGTGACTAGCAAAATTAAAGTTTACTTTCATTTCTTTCATCTTTAACCTAATTAGTGCTATAAGGGGTCTTGCAAACAAAACGTGAATTTTGTACGGTAAGGAATTATTCGGTGTCTTTTTTTAATAAATCAATTAATAAAATGAGTTATATAAATAATTTGTTATACTTCCATGTACCCTACTGATATAATATATAAGGAAATTATTGGTTAATTAATAGCGTACATATATTAGGGAGGTACATAAGTCATGGAGTTAATAGTTTCTTCATTTGTATTAGTGGTAATATTCTTTATTCTTTCGATATCTTTAAGTGGTAAAGGTCAGCGAATAGCAAAAGAAGTTTTAAAAGAGCTTATTAATGGTCCTGAGGGAAAAATGTTGGTAGGTTTTTTCGGAACTTTAGCAGTTATAGGAGTAATTTTTATCATCTGGCTTTTATTGAACTAAGCATTCCAGTTACTCAGGCTGATACAAGGTGCAAGAAAATTACTGGATAATTAAAGGTACATATATATTAGGAGGTACATAAGTAATGATAGATATAATATTCTCATTCTTCTTAGTGGTTACTTATTTCATTATTTATCTCTTTTCAAGTGGAGAAAAGAAACAACAAGCAAAAGAAAATCTAAAAGAAGTTATTACAGGTGCGGATGGTAAACTCCTATTAGTTACTGTTATGGGAATTCTAATCATGGTAATCTGGTTATATTTTTATGGTTTAGGTTTATGAATATAAACTAAAATCATATCCAAGTATACGAGATAATGGTTCACCTGGGAAGTATGCGTATTATGGTGGAGAATAGGACACTGGTGGTCTTTTTGGAGAAGCTAAATGTGTTATGAAACTGATGAATCGGATAATAGGTAGTATATAAAGGTCTTATCTTTTTATAGGAAGATAAGGCTTTTTTATGCATAAAGAAAAGACACCCTAAGGTGCCTTTCTCTGACTTGAATCACTTTAATTTTAATAACACCATTTTACAACTACAAATATATCTTTAATCTTTCATATAATATTTTAACATTTTTTTCAGTTAATTGCATGTACTGATGAAAAATAGTCTATTTCTTGTAAACTCCTTTTCTCCATAACCACTCAATAGGACCATAGCGGAAATACTTACTCCAAATTTTGCTGAATATAATTTGTACAAATATAATTAAAAGCCCGAAGGTACATAGTTGCCAGTAATATACGTGTGAGACATCTTTCAAGTACAACGAAAGAATGACAAGAGTTATTATACTTTGGCTAATGTAATTCGTTAAAGCATATTTACCTACGTTCATAAAGGGCTGCAGCCACTCTCTATATTTTTTATTCTCACAAACTCTAAGTAGGGTACAAATATAGAATATAGCTAGCGTTTTCCCTCCAAATAGAATCCATAGTTGTATATCCTGAGAGTAATAGACATTCGCTTTTATAAAGTAGTAGATAATAGGATACGAGAGAAGACATGAAATACATAACGAACTCCACTGTAAAAATCTAATTTGCTGTATTAATTCTGGTACCCTTTTAAAAATATTTTTCTTGCCAGCCCATAAACCAATTAAAAATAACCCTATATATTCCGGAATTCCTATTAGTAGTTGCTGAAATTCCTGGGTCATTAGAAAGAAAAGACGTGTTTTTACTTGATGTGAATAATGTGTAAATAGATTTACCGTGTGATTGGTAGTGTTGCCTGTAAACATATATTGATAGTAGTTTGGCACTTCTGGAATAGAAGAACTTGTTCGTAAAAATACAATAATATGTAATACATAACTAACTAGTAGGAAACTAAAACCAGCTATAAAAATAAGCTTAGTAGATCGCTTATAAAAGAATAATAGAATAAATCCAGCTAAAGCATACGCATGTAAAATATCTCCGTACCATAGAAAGGTGAAGTGGAGTAAACCGAAGACTAGTAAGATACACAGTCTCCGTATAAATAGTCTATACATGGGATACCCTTTTGCTTCTGTATTTTTCATAAAGATGTAAAATCCTACTCCAAATAAGAATGCGAAAATAGTATAGAACTTTGATTGAATAAATAAATCTACTAAAAAGCGAATTACTTTATCTATACCAATATAACCCGCTTGATTAAAGGGATCTAGTCCCGTCATAGTGGGTAGATTCGCAAAAAGGATACATAGTATGGCTATACCTCTTATTATGTCTAAAGAATGAATACGGGCGTTTTGTTGCATGTAAATTCTCCTTTCTTACAAAGAAAAACGAGCACTATACTAGCTAGCGCTCGAATTACGTCTTGCAAAGAATCCATCATATGTAGCAGCTGAAACGGCTCCTTCTAGACGTTCAACTTCTTCACCTCTGTTATAAGCTACAACAACTGGAGTACCTGGAATGTCGAACTCTTGAAAGGCACTTTGATTTTCTGGTGTAGAGATATCAATACGATAAATGGTTCTATCATGCTTTTTCGACATACTATTGATGTCTGGAGCAGCCTTTTTACAATAATGACAGCTTGGTTGATAGTAATACGCAATGAATTCTTCATGGGATTGTATTTTTTGCTTTAATTCATCTTTTGAAATATCTTTTATAATCTCAGGTGATACTTTTGCGTCTGCAGCATATACAATTGTTTTTTCTGGTGTTATAGTTTCTGTTTGGACTGATTCATTCTTAGTTAAAGTAAAAATCGCGATACAAGCAACGCATAAAGTTGTGATAACGGCTCCGATTTTATAGACTTTTTTCATAGTAAATTCCTCCTTAAAATAAAAAAGGACAAACCTCGCCCGAGTTAACAGGGCGTAAGGTTTGTCCTTCACGCTACGTACAATAGAGTATAAACAATGGAAACAAATTTTCTATCTATATTTTAACATAGAATCTATATAAAATACTATACAAATTTAAGGCTGCGAAGAAAAAAATAACAAAACATATTTAAAAATTTCACGTACCGAATGGTTAAATTAAAATCACAAAAAATAAGGACATAGGGGCTTTTAAACTTCTTATTTACTGTTATTATTTATTTGTTTCTGAAACACCCAAGAATTTTGAATATGTGTAAGATCATATTCTTCTTATAGATGTCTCGACGCATCATCCAAGCTAAGGTCTTTGAAGGGAGTTGGACTTTCATAGTTTGATGGGTAGTGGTCTTATTATTACATTGAGTAAAATGGAAGGAGTCTAAGGGCTTTGTTTTTTATATAATTTAAGTATATTAAGTAACTTAAATATATCTATACCAATATGAATATATATATATTACAATGTATTAAGTGAATAAGTAGGAGGTAAGGTGATCGAAACAATTAAAGACGTTGTAGCAATAATCGTTTCAGTGTTCGGAATCATAAACACTGGTTTAGACATCCACTGTAGCGGGAGACATATATCGATATAACTCTTCAGCGAATAAAGATAATTCTTGTTTTTGATTTATATTCATAAAAAGCACGTCACCCTTTCTCATTTACATAAGAAAATAGTAACGTGCTTTTAACTTCAAAAATAGTCTAAAACCTTAAGTTGATGGATGTGTGACGCTACCCCTTTTAGGATGGGAATATCAATGATTGAATATTAATATTCTTTAACTGAGCAACAGTTTCAAAACTGATTTTTAATAGAAAAAAGGGTTACAAGGTTGATTGTAGCCCTTTTTTCAAGTGTTTTTTATTTTATACGAGTCCTATAATGATTACAAAACAGAAGTATGGTTCGAAATAGCGTTGATAATATGAACCCAATCATCGCAATGAATTTCGTGCCCCGATCCTTCTAGGGTTAGTAACAAAGCATGCGGAATTTCATTAACAAGAGCAAGACCATGCTCGTATGGAAGCACTGTATCTTCTGTACCATGGATAACCAAAGTTGGTATATTGATTCCTTTTAACTTCCCCTCATAAGAATCATCGCCTTTAAGAAGGGAGTGATTAAACATACTGAGTAGATTATTTGCTCGTTTTATTTCTTTTTCTACCTGCTTATAAGCCCTCTTCTCATCGAATTTATGCTTTGAACCACAGAGTAATGATGATCCTGTAACCAAGTAATTTGCAACAGATTCTTCATCCGACCAATTTAGTTTGGCCCCATTAGCATGGTAAGCGAGTATCTTCTCGTCAATCGGAGGCAAATTACGGTTGTTGTCTTCAGAACCAAAAATACTTGATGCAATCAAAGTTATACTTAGAACTCTCTGTGGGTTTCTTAAGGCTATAATTTGAGCAATCATTCCACCCAATGACATTCCAACAATGTGTGCTTGGTCAATATGATATGCATCGAGTACCCCAACCGCATCATCAGCCATATCTACCACAGTATAATGGGAACTCCCCGGCTCATAAGTAGTTGACCGTCCGACATCTCTATTATCATAACGAATAACATAACGGCCCTTATCAGCTAATTGTTGACAAAATTCTTCATCCCAATAAACCATTGAACACATGGCTCCCATAATCAGTAGTACTGCTGGATCTTCTGAATTGCCAAAGCTCTCTGTACATATATCAATGTCATTAATTTTAATAATTTTTTCATTCATGATTAAATCCTCATTTCATTCGTATTTAGTTAATAAAAAAGACACACTCAAATAAACCCAAACATCTTGAAATAAATAACTGGGCATAACAAATTGTGTTTAAAATTAACGTAAACGAATGAACTTGATAATCATGTTAAACACTCTCCTATAATAAGTGAATAAGAGTAAAACCCTTATTCACTTATTATAACATACCTCTATCATTTGGAATATTGTCTCGTTGTTTCTTTTTAATAATTGAAAAAATAATTCTTGTTGTATGAATCCGCACTCTTAGTTGAAGAAAAAAAGATGTTTATGTAGTCCGAATCTAGATTTGAAATAAAGTAGTACTGTTTATAAAAAAAGTCCTGCCGTTTTGAAAAAATGGTTTTAATTGTATTTTTTTGAACAGTTGTGCTAAAATATAAACATGAATACAAAAAATAAAACAAACAATCAAAAAGAAAAGTCATTTATTGAAAAAGCCCGGAGGGCTCAAATTATGGAATGTGCAATTGAAACACTTGCTGAAGTAGGTTATGTAAAAGCCTCTTTAGGACAAATCGCTAAACGTGCAAAAATAAGTAAGGGGGTTATTTCTTATTACTTTACAAACAAAGAGGAACTTCTAGAGCAAGTTATAATCGATTATTATATAGCTTGCCAGTCCTTTAGTTGTCCGCAAATTGAAGCTCAAACGACCCCAGAAGGAATGCTCCAAACGTATATTGAATCGAATCTGAAATTTATAGATAAACATCGAAAGCATGTATTCGCTGTTATAGAAATTGTTTCAAATGAAAGGACAGATGAAGGGAAACTTCGGTTTGCAGCAGACCATGATGAAACTATTTTTCTTCCCATTAAAAATATTCTACGTTTAGGGATGCAAGAGGGGGTGTTTCGAGAATTTTCCGAAACAGCCTTAAGGGTGATGGCTTTAACAATCAGGCATGCCATAGACGGATTTAGCCTCGAGCTAATGAGGAACCCCGATTTAAACGTTAAAGATTACACTAAAGAACTTATTACAATCTTTGAGCGGACAACTCAAAAGTAACATATCACCCTGATGAGGGGGAAGGTCATGATATTTTATGAGGTTATTTGTTTTTGCTGTAAAAGTGTATTTCGAGTAAATGAAGGAACTGAAAAATATAAGCAATTCAAGGAAAATCCAAAAGGGAAATATTGCTGTGACGAATGCAGTCATAAAATAAGACTGGAAGCAATTAAAAATTTTTTTAGATAGGGGCACTATCTACTTCTTATTTTTGCTAGTTTATAATGTCTAACATAATTCGACTTAAAATGATTAAATTTTTTTATAAATATTGTTTATATATTCATAAAGGAAAACTCCATTTTAATCAATCTTGTAACAAGAAGCATAAGACGGCCGTTTTGGTCAACTTATGCTTCCAACTGCGGCCAACTTATAGGTAAAGTGACAAATCTTTTGACAAAATGGAGTTTTTTTATTTGTTGTTAGATAAGGATAGGAGGATATTTTTTAATCCATCTTTATTTTAAAGCTACACCGAATCCTTAAGTTGATGGATGTGGGGTACCGCCACATGCCCATCAAGCTAACCAAGTAAATTACTAGGTACGAAATGACCCTTGTTTCAAAACTAGCAAGTGATAAAAAAGTAGGCATGCTAAAGAAGCCTATTAAAACGCGATTTTTTCGCTAGGCAGCTTGTCTATGCTTCAATGTTGTTTTATACACAATCCCTAGAATATCAAAGACGGTCATCTTCTTATGCCTATGACATTTACGATCGTTCTTTTTGAGCAGTTGATAAAGGCGATGCAGAATCTTTAAAAGTTCTTCTGTACCAAAAGCTATCGCCTGAAACAGTAACGGAAAGTAATCTTTAATTATATAAATCGCTTTGTATTCACTCAGTTCCTGGTTTTTCTTTTCAAGCAGAAACTGACGCATTTGAAACATCGTAGAAGAACAGAGGAGAATGCTGATGAGTTGTCCATATAAATGGCACTCTAGGCGTTCTCTTTTTATATTTTTGCATTCATCAATTTCAAAGAATGACTTCCACGTTTTAAATAAAATTTCAATCTGCCAACGCAGTGAATATAATGAATGCACGTAGTTTGTCGGTACTTCTTCTAGCGACGTATTCGTGATATACACATTTATGCCCATTAAACGTTTACTTTTATCCTTCATGACAATGCCTTTCTTCTTTTCACATATCGCTTGATTTTTCAGACGTGTTTGTGTTTGATCATCAGTTAAACGATGGATAATGACACGTGCTGGAAGTTTCTGATTTTGGCCAATGTATGCCTCGTGGATTTCCATCGTTTCACCAGGGATTAGGCCAGACAGCATTTGTGTCATATCGAGTTGGATGTATTCTGTTTGCTTTTTTAACATGCCGTTGTTGAAGTATTCTGGCTCGGGGTTCTTGATATAAATCCGTGTATTCAGCTTCAACCGCGAGATGTAGTAAGCTCCTTTATCATGAATAGTTTGTAAGTCTCCTAAATCGAAGTAACCAAGATCACGTAAACACAAATCGCCCACCTCTACGGCTTCAAGGCAGTTGGTACCGTATGTTTTATCATTATTCTTTCCTGGTCCAAGCTGCACGTTAAGGAATTGATCAGGCAGTTGAAACACTGTTGCATCTAGAATACGAATACGATTGAAAGTAGAGATTATATGTGCAGAAAGTGAGTGATTTGAACAGAGTTTTTGTGTGAGAAGAGAAGTAAAGACTTCTCGAAGAAATGCGACAGCTGTTGGATTAAAGCGTTGATTCAGTCCTTCTGGACTTATGAGTGTAGCTGTATTTGCATAAAGCTGACTACATAATCGAGTAAGAGAATCGCTTGCTACGTGTTGACTAATCCAAATACATAAAGCAGCCAAATCTCGTGCGCCATACTTACTTTTACGTTTTACGAAACCCTTCTCTTGTGCGAGCAGTTGAAGGGTACTTGGAGATAGAAATCGCTGTAGTTCTTCAGCGAATAAATGAAACTCATCTTGAATCGATAGAGTCATACAAAACGCCATCCTTTCTGTATTTTTTTACAAAAAGAATAGCTTTTTTTTCGCTTTATAAATACAATTTCTTTTTCAGTAAAAAATGACAAGGTGTAAATAAATCCTCAAGATAAAAGATCACCCGCTAATTTTAGCGGATGATCTTTTATCTTCCTCGGTGTTTTGCTTTCCGTTTTTGGATTTTCATTTGTCGTTTTTTTTCTTGTAATTCCTCTTTCTTTTGACGCGTAATACATTGTTTCATTTTCTTTTTTTGTTCTAATTCTATTCTCAACACTTCATAGGATTTGTTAGAAACTCCTTGATTTTTCATTTCCTTGGCTGCTAACCTTATCAATCTTTTGGGACTAATAGTCTTATTTTTTCTTTTATCAATAGAGTTTTTAACACCTGATGTACCCTGTAATAGCGGAATCATATCATGAAATATAAAATCTAGTATTTCACTATCTTTTGGTTCAGAACCAAAAGTATGTTTACATACCTTCAATTTGTTGTTTTCATACATTTCTACAATTCCAATCCAAAACTGTCCATCAAAATAAATTGTAAGTTTCATTGAGAATCCCCCTTGTTTAATACATGAGTGATGGACATCCCAGGGGGGAAGGTTACTGACAATAATTATTTAATTATTGCGTCCGGACTACCAACCGAACTGTGTTTTTTCACTCTAAAGTTATTATATTCCAAAATTTTAATTTATAAACATTTTGATAATATCAATTAAGTTAAATTATTTTTTATATTTATTAAAACATATCAAACTACTTATCCTCTAAGAAAATCTTATAATATGCTGAGAATGGAAAATTTGTGACTTTTATATAAATAAAATTCATTTTTAACGTTTTAGGGTAGTGTATTCTTGTTAGCTTGATGGGCATGCTTAGTAACCCCTAATACCGTAACTTTTAATTGACATTTTAGTACGAACGTACTAAAATAGCGTTATGACAAAAACAAAAGATAAAATCATTCAAAAATCAATGGAGTTCATTTCTAAATATGGCTATGCTAATTTTTCAATAGGAAATATTGCCAAAGAGTTACACATAAGCAAAGGAGTTGTTAATTACCATTTTCCTCAAAAGGAGTTGTTACTAAAAATAATAATTACTCAGTTTTATGAAAAAGCAGTCATTTATATGAGCGAGCACATGAAAATGAATACAAACGCAAAAAGCACCTTAGAATCATACATCGAGTCTAACTTGAGATTTGTATCTGAAAATAAATCAGAAACATTGGCCCTAACAGAAATAGTGTTAAATGCAAGAAATGAAGATGGACAATTGATCTTTATGGACGAAGATAAATCCGTGTTCAAGCCATTAATCGAGATATTTGAATATGGTCAAGATGTTGACGGAAGTTTCAGGAAATTCTCTCCTGAAATAATGGCCAGAGCGGTTAGAAGTGTAATCGATAATTTTAGTTCAGTAATTGCAAAAGATGAAATAACTGATGTTGATTCAGTAATAAACGATATAAAAACAATATTTAATAAAGCAACAGAAAAGGGGAATTAAAAATGAATAAAAATGATTTAATCAGACTAGTTGGGGTTATCTTTTTTATTTTTTCAGTTCAAGGGATTTTAAGAGCTTTAATCAATATGATTCTTGGTCACCCATTAGTTTTCAACTTGTTCCATCTTTCTAGTCTCATTTCACTCATAATCTATGTAATTCTTTTCGGATTGGGAATTTTGTTAGTTGTAAAGACAAAACCGTTTAGTAAATAAAAAATTAATACATTTCTATTTCCTCCTGTATACCGTACTCAAATTAAATTAATATACCTATCATTCTTGATAACTAAAAAAGGCTTATTCCTTATCTATTTTTTGATAAAAAGTAAGCCTTTTTTCCATTATTAAATTCTAAATTTATTTACCAAATAGACGACTCCAAAGTGATTTTTTCTGTTCTGAAGCTGCTATTAGACGCTTGCTATCTTGTATTTCTCTTAATACTTGCATTAATTGAATATCTCTTTGTTCTTCTCTTATTACTCGCTGGGCATCAGTTTCCTGTAAAAGTTTACTCTGTTGATCCAATCTTTGAATTAACTCTAAATTAAGTTGTTCTATAGGAAGGATTATGGTAATTAATCAAGTCGCTTGTTTAACAACAGCAACCCTTTTTACGTATGTAAACTTTGGTTAGTTTACGTTGTCATCCGTTTTCGAATCTCATGTCATCAACGCTTACGATAAGATAACTACATGTAGAAGGGGAAAAATTTCGTTTAGGGGATACTTTAAAATCTTAGCTTGAGGGCATGGGGTACCGCCAGCATCTCGGAAAAAAACCACGCTAAGGATTTTTGAACCATTTTAACGCTAATTTAAATTGTGTTGTATTAGGCGCTAGTTAAATTTAAAAGATTTCATTAAAATAAAGTATAATGTAGATTTTAATTTTTTAATGGAGGAAAAATTATGGAACGAGTCGATGTAGTATATGCACTTATTTATGATGATACAAACAGAAAAATTCTTATGGTCGGAAACAAACGTGAAAATGGTAGTGAATGGAGCCTCCCAGGAGGGGCAAGAGAAAATGGAGAAACCTTAGAACAGGCAGTTATCCGTGAGACATTTGAAGAAACAGGGTTAACGGTTGAAATTAAAGATGTATTTGCTATTAATGAAAAGTTTTTTCCACATGCACATGCTGTAATATTCACCTTTGTAGCTAGAATAGTCGGAGGTGAAATATCTATTCAAGACAAAAATGAAATTACTGATATTAGTTGGATAAACATAAAAGAAGCTGAAGAAATTATGTTTTACTTTCTTGATGGCGTTCATAATTTATTAGAAAAAGGACTAGTAGCTCCTTACTACTTCCAAACTAAGTAGAACAAAAAGAGCAATTAAGTAGTTTAAAACATTTAGAAAGCTAATTCTATCTATATATTAAGAAAGAATTAGCTTTTTGGTATTTATTTTTCTTAGCGTGGTTTTTTTCCGAAATGCTGGCGGTACCCCATCGCCATCAAGCTAACAAAATAAGTATCAAGTCGAATACACGTATTTATCAAATAAATCCCAACCCTGATTACTTTCAAAATTCAAAACTAAATCAAAAACAGTATGGTTTAACTTAAGCTAACCATACTGTTTTTGAGTGGTGTTTATTTTTTCGAGAACCCGAGTAAATCTATTGAATCATCTGGTGTAAATAATTCCTTCGAATAATTAAGTAATAAAAGAACTGTACTAATATAAAACTTGTGAATATCAGAATGGAGTTTCCTGTAACAGGTAAATCTACCCCTGCTTTGCGCTGTACTAAATATTGTAATGCCATAAAGGCTACACTACTATGAGTAATTGCAACAATAATAGGAATAAAACATAATATGCTAAGTTGCTGCGTCACAATTCTTTTTAATTCTTTTTGAGTTAATCCTATTTTAGAAAGCATTTCATATTGTTTTTTGTCCCGCTCTAAATCAGTAAATAGACGGAAATATAAAAAGCTTATTGCAAACACAAAGAATACAATCCCCACTAGCACACTGATAGTAGCTAGTATTGCATTAAATCGTTTACTTTCCATCCAATCTAAATATAACGAATGAAAATTGTAAAACACCTTTCCTTTTTGAGTATCAGAATCGATTATTTTCGTAATCTTTTTAGAAATTTCTTCTGTATCAGTCCAATTTTGAATTAAATAACCGTAATTCGTATACCAATCTGCTATATTTTCTTGTAATTGTGATGCCCTTTTTAATTTTTCGTAAACTGAATCAGCAACAACAACGTAAACTCCATTTGTCGGTCTCATTTTATTATTTAACAATAACTTCGAGTTAGAAAGATGAATATGCGTATCTCCTTCTTTCAGTATAGAGGCTTCTTTCTTTAATTCATTCTCAGATTGTTGTTTCATTCTATTTTTAGATGGAAGAATCAAACTATCCTGTTCATTCTTTAAAGTTTCTGTGGGATACCCCAGTATTTTCGCTGTTGCATTAAAATCAGTAAGCTTCATAACCTCAAACCTATTATGTGTTGCAATAATGGTATAAGACGCTAATTTATATGAAAATCCAGTAGCATTTAATTGCTTTTCTATCTCAGAAACATGAGATTTTTCTAAAACATTTCCTTTATAGGATGTATAAGTAAATGCATAAGGACTTTGAGCTAATGCTAATTGTCTACTACCTATAGCAAGACAAACACCAATAGATGTCAAAGTAACTGTTGATAGAATCGCGACTATAAATAGTGTTTTTGCATTATCTGTTATTCGATACGATAATTCTGATATGGTTAACAGATTCGTCTTCTTAAAAAATATGTGCTCACGCTTTTGTAATGTTTTAATCAGATAAAAACTAAGCTGCGTAAATAAAAAGTAGGTTCCTAATACACTAAAGAATACACAAGCTAACAGAGCATAAATATAGTGATTTCCTGTTTTCAACGCAGTATCTAGATAAAATGCTGCAGCATAACCAATACTAATAAACAAAATCGCGAATATAGCTAACCATTTAGATACTTTTGGTTCTGGCTTTGGTTTTTCTTCTGATTTCATCAATTCAATTACCTGAGTTAGTTTAATTATTCTTGTAGTAAAGAACGAAACCAATAAAAATAACAACAAGAATGAAATACTTGTCACAAGGATTGCCTTTGTTGGAAAATAGAATGGCAATCCTCCTTTTAAAACAAATATAGATGCACTTACTAATAAGATTAACTTCCCAAAAATAAGCCCAATTCCAATTCCTACAATAATTGAACTACTCCCAATTAACATGTTTTCAATGAAAATTAACTGTTTTAATTGGAAATTCGTCATGCCATGAAATGTTAAGATACCAAATTCACGTTTTCTCGTCTTCAAGAATGTGCCAACAGAATATAAAATAAAGAAAAAAGAAAAAAATATAATTAAATATTGAGCAATTTTAAATCCTTGTGCACCCAAACCAATCATAGATTCACTTGTTGCTCCAAGCTTTCCACTAAATTGGGGATGAAATGTAAGTAACTCAAACGTGAAAAAAATCATTACAGTAAAAACACTGCTCAGAAAATATCCTAGATATAATCGCTTATTACGAATGACATTATTCCAGGCCAATTGACGAAAACTCATTCTCGGTTCCTCCTAATAGAGACAATTCATCCATAATTTTCTTATAAAAAATTAAGCGATTATCTTCACATCTAATCTCGTTATAAAGCTTTCCGTCTTTAATAAATACTACTCGATCACAGTAACTGGAAACCAATGGATCATGTGTTACTAACACCATAGTTGTTTGGCGCTCCTTATTTAATTTTACTAATAATTGCATTACATCATTTGCAGCTTTTGAATCCAAATTCCCTGTCGGCTCATCTGCAAGAACTAATTGTGGAGAATGGATTAATGCACGAGCAATTGCTGTCCGTTGAGCTTGTCCTCCAGAAATTTCATATAGGCGTTTATGTAAAATCTTTTCTATACCCAATTGTATAGAAATTGATTCTACTCGTTTGTTCATTTCTGACAGATTCACGTTTTCTAACGTAAGTGGAAGAACAATATTTTCTTTCACTGTTAATGTATTCAGAAGGTCAAACGATTGAAAAATAAATCCCAATTCACGACGTCGAAATAATGCTAATTCATCAGCTGGCAATCGATCAGGGGTTTTTTCATTAATTAATACTTCTCCTGAAGTCGGAGTATCAATAGTGGAAATCATATTGAGCAGAGTTGTTTTTCCACTTCCTGATGGCCCCATAATTCCTACAAACTCGCCCTTATTTATTGTTAAATTAATATTTGTAAGTGCTTCATATGATACCTTCCCAGTATAAGTTTTATTTAATTCACGAACCTTTAATGTTTCCATCTAGTAAGTCTCCTTTATATTCTACCTTTTCAAAATAAGTGTAATGCGCATACTTTCTTTTTCATATTGAATAACCTTTCATTTATCTGACAGCGTTGTAATGTTTCTGAAAATAAGGAATATAAAGAACAATATATATCTCCTATGCGATTCTATAGTTGAACAATCAAAATTTTGATACAATTATCCATTGTATGTGTCCAGAAAATTGTACCTTTTGGGAAGGTGTGATTGACTTGATGTTCTGATTGTTTGAAAAAAGGGGTTGCGAAATTAATTGTAGGATACAAAGCGGCGAAATAACATTAAGAATTTTATAGTTGAAATTATCAAAAAAATCAATAAAATCATAGTTTACAATTTTATCCTTTAGTTGGTATCATTTACTTATTAAGGGGGGAGTACATGGTTTTAAACATGTATTTGGGAGAAGTACAAGCTCAAACAGAAAGTATGAATGCTTTTTGTGTAGCCACTATTCAAGGTATGGAACAAGTTATTAATTCAATTGATGATTTTGTGGGCGACACTATTTTGCAAGGGAAAACTTATGATACAGGGAAGACATTCTTTGCACAGACATTTCGTCCTTTAGCTCAAGGAATTATTTATTTGTGTGAAGAATTAATTCGACAGAATAATTCCTTTCCGAACGATTTTAAATCACAAGTCGCTACAACAGATGTCATTGAACAAGAAATACGAGAACAAATTCGAGAAATTGACCGAATGAAAGCAGATATTGAAGGAACTAGTAGTACCCTTCCAGGAATGCAAGTTATGGTGGGAATTTATGATACGATGAAAAAAAAGCTTCAAGAAAAACTAGAGCATTTATATGAATTTAATTATGTTTCTAGTAGTAATTATGATACAGCGCTTCAATTAGCTACGAGAATTGCTCAAGGTCTTGCAGAAGTTCAAAGTGGGAAAGGTTTTAGTCCTGCGAGTGGAACATTCAGTATACAAGATTTAAATATGAATTGGACTGCATCAATTCAAAAAATCACAGAGGAAAAAGCTCGTGAATCTGATAAAATTGTGTATAGCGATTTAAATCAAGAAGAAACAATAAACAATGAAACTTCATTAGAATCAGGAAAAAAAGAATTTGATGGTAATAAATTAGCCAGAGATATTACAGGTGAAATAAGTGGAGAATATGATGTTCGGCGTGCTTGGGAAGGGGTAGATCCGTCTACGGGAGAGAAACTAGGTACTTTCGACAGATTCATAGCTGGAGGTATGGCGGTAGCGGGTATTACACCAATCGGGAAGTTGGTTAAAATCGGTAAAGGTGTAAAGATGTCAGCTAGTGCTGTTAAAACTGTAAAGGGTGCTGAGTCGAATTATGTGCTTTTTAATAAAACGCATATACAATCAATGCCTAAACCAAAAGGGAAAGGTCCAAATGGGGGAAGGTTACAATCTCATCATGGTTTACAAGGAAAATGGGCGGAAGCAAATCTAAGTCAATATGGATATGATCCAAAACTTGCACCAACAGTGACGATTGAAACAGGAAAGGGGTTACCACATACTATTATTACTAATGCGCAGAACTTGAGACGTGATGAACGTGTAGCCTTAGGAAATGGAAAATGGAGCTCTTCTTTACAAGCGGAATTAAAGAATATAGTTTCTGATTTTGAAAAAGCGGGATTTTCTAAAGAAACTATTAGAGGAACTTTAGAACAACAATATAGAATGCTTGATAAGTTAAAAGTAAAATATGAAAGGATTGAGTATTAATGAGTATACTTGAGAACTTAAATGCAATTTTCACTTTAGAAACAGAAGAACCTCCAGCAACTAAAGAAACGATTCGAGAATTACAAGATTTTTCATCAATAGATGTTCCTTCAGATTATCTAGAGATAATTCAACAATGTACAGATGCAGAGATTAATGTAAATAATGAAATATATATCCGTATTTGGAGTCCAGAGGGTTGTATAGAGATGAATGAAGCTCATAATATCCAAAAATATATACCTAACTCACTTGCAATTGGTGATGATGAAGGTGGGAAAGTGCTATTATATGCAAATGGAAAAGAAGGATTTGGATTATATATGGTGGATTTTGGAGATTTAGATATCGAAGAAGCAATTAAAATATCACCTTCTTTGAAACTGCTATTAATGGATGGTGTAGGTGTAGAAAAGTTATTGTTATAATTTTAGGGGTATTTGAAAACTACTGTATTCTGAAGATAGGAGGTCTGCTGAATAAGCAGACCTTTTCATTTGAATTCCGCAAAAAATTTTGTGTCTATAATTCCAAAAGCGACTTTACAGGGAAAAGGATTTTTTCCTCCTGAAGCAGCCTGCATACAAGAAATTACCCAAGATTCCAATTCTAAAGGCAAGCGATATACTTGAACAGTACCATCACTGTTTTTTACAGTTACAATCGGTGCATTTACTCTGGTTGTAGCAAAACCATCCGTAGTTATCATTGCTACTGCATCATTAGCTTGAAAACCGGCGTTTAACACTTCATAAATGATCCCATGTTTCTTATTAATAATCATAGGTATATTTAGAATGGGATAGCTATTAATATTATTATGAATAAATGCTCCTGCGGCGTTCTTTCTTAACTGATTTCCTTGCATTTTTACACTCCTTTTTAATAATCCAAACGTAATTACATTAATTCATTCTATTTAACATCTATTATATTGGAAAATTGTAGCTTCATCTTATTATAAAAAGCATCTGTACATACAACAGCGCTAGTTGACGGGTCAATATCTACAACGGTCATATAACTAGAGAGTAAATAACCGTCTTCAAAATATGTAATTAGTATTTCCTCTTCAGATAATAAGGAACATAATAGCATATTTTCAATTCGTTCTTTTTCTTCAGTTGTTAAAATCGGAAGGGTGACTTTGTGTTGTTCCCTAATGATTTCACGTATCCCATCAAATTGGGGTGTTAATGCGGCGAATGGAGCCCATTTCACCATTCCGCGCCCTTTTGGCATATTAGCGTTGTTCATAATTTGTGTCCTCCTATTAGTGTATTTCTGTATCTAGCTGTGGCGCTATTTGTATACGAAATTCCTCTTAATATGCTGTTCTTACCAAATTTAGTGCGTATTTCGTCCATTACTTTCGTTAGTTTCATTTCTTTTTCTCGTTGTATTACATTATCGAATAGTGAGATTTGTTCTTCGCCTTCATTGATTAAGTTAGTTAAAGAAACATTTATGGATCTAATGGGTTCTCCAGAGTAAAACTCGTGTAAAAAATATGTACAAATCTTATATATATCCATTG
This sequence comes from Bacillus sp. ISO11, assembly GCF_003458115.1. NCBI lineage: Bacteria > Bacillati > Bacillota > Bacilli > Caryophanales > Bacillaceae > Bacillus > Bacillus sp. ISO11. The sequence goes on from NZ_QXCO01000038.1 coordinate 29,294, forward strand.
TTAAATTGGTCGGTCGGTTCATAGTGTGAGATTTTCTGAAGCCACCAGCATAATTTTTGCTATAACCAATGGAAAAATGGACAGTTTGAGCTAGTTTGTTTTGCCTTCGCATTCGATAACAAACTTCTTCTATATGCTCCAGTAGAATAATTGGAAACTCTTCTATAGTGTAATCACGCATAAGTATTTGGCTTTTACCAATAGAAGTTGTTGCTGGAACGTATTTCTTTGATATACGGCTAAAATCAATGCCGTTGCTATGTAAGTGTAATTCTTCGCCAATAACGCCAAAGCTTTGCTTTAAGTATTTAAGTGGATACTGTGCTAAATCTCCAATTGAGTGAATTCCTTTTCGGTTTAACTTCGCTTCTGTCTTACCCGAAATCCCCCAAAACTTACTAAGTGGTCGTATTGGCCATAATTTTATGGGTACATCTTCGTATTTCCAGTATGCTATACAATCTTTAGTTTTCTTCGCTTCCACATCTAAAGCCACTTTGCTCATTAAAAGGTTAGGACCAATTCCTATTGTGCACTCGATTCGTGTTTTCGCATATATTTCACGTTTGAATTTCAACGAAAACTCATAGGGGTCGTTAGCAAATAAATGAATACTATCCGTAATATCCATGAAGAACTCGTCGATAGAGTATTGGTGAAAATCCTCAATAGGAACGTACTGTAAAGCTAATTTTGTTATGTAGTTAGAGCATTTAATGTATGTTCCCATAATCGGATTTACAACAAGAATGTCTTTTCTTCGAGGAATCTCGTATAATCTGGCCATCTTCTTTACACCCAATGCTTTTAATGGTGGAGTGGCAGCTAGAACGATTGAACCGTTTCTATTTACATCACCGACTACTGCCAATTTTGTATACATAGGATCTAACCCCATTTTGATGCAACTTACTGAAGCGTAAAAGCTACGTAAATCAACACATAAGATGATTCTATTCGGTAAGATAGAATAGTCATACACTGTTATTCCTCCCTAAATCAAAAGAACGTTTGTTCTTATTATATACGAACTTGCGTTCTTTTATAAAGAGTTTTTGTTTAAAAATAATTTTTGCATAAAGAAAAGACACTCTTATATGAGTGTCTTTCAGATATTCTGCTTGTGGGGGTAGAAATTCTAACACCAATCAGTAATAAGAGGGCATAGATATATATCCTCTTATTACTGGTAAAGGCACAAAACATAAAAAAGAGACACTATACAGTGTCTTTTCTTGTTGATATTGCTTTAAGGAAAATGTAGTGATTAATCAAAGAATCTTGGATGCTTCTTGGTTAAACTTAGTATAACATTAATATAAAATTTAAATTTTAATATACGGAAATTAAATTATAAAAATGTTTTTTCTCAAATATTATTAGGGAAATTTTATTTTTTCTATATTTAGACCTAATTTAGTAGATTGGTAAACAAAAAGACTATTATGTAGAATGATAGCTTTTTTTATAGTCATATATTTAAATTCAAATGATCGTAATAGGTGAATCGTTTGTAAAATATATACATTTATAGTTGGCTGTTTTTGCCCAAATCCCCGAAAAGGGAGAATTAGCTAAATTTATTTCAAAAATACAACTTATATTTATTTGAAACATGTCAATTAAACTGTATATGTTTTGACATATTCATTTTTAAAAGAAGTAAAAATCTTTATTTTAAACTAATTTTTGATACTTTTTTTGCTATTTCCCCTTTTCGAGGGGATGGGCAAAGAAACCCTTCTAGGACTTTTTACATTTAAATAAAGAGGTATACCAAATTTCTCAATGTACAATATTACTTAACGTGGTAAAATAATAATTGGATTGGCGTCCAATACATATTATTAAAATTAAAGTGGTTCGAGTCGGAGGAAGGCACCTTAGGGTGTCTTTTCTTTATGCAATATATACTGTATTATTAAAATAAAATGATTTTATTAGGAAGGAAAATGATATGGATTTCCAAATAAATATACCCCATCCATTCCAAGGAGTTCCTGAGAGTGTAGGGATTGTTTTATTAATTTTTATTGTATTATGTGCTGGACTTTCGATTTTCTCAGACTGGATTCGAAGTGTAATTCCTAATCAAACTAGACAATATATTCAACTTGGTATCATGGTACTACTATTTGCATTTATTGTTATATCAATTAAAAACCCTGAATATATTACAGCATTATTTTAAGAGCACTTGTAAAAGTGCTCTTTCTTTATAAAAAAAAATCCCTACACCATGTGCAGAGAACAAAACGTTTTATAACTATATATAAATTTTTTACCAATATAAATACGGAGAAGGAATAAGATAAACTCTAGGATGATAACCACCTGGCCCTGCAGGGTGCAAATACGGATCAGCTGTTACTCCTCCAGGATTGGTTGGCGCGCTAGGGAAAGAAACAAAAGGGGGAGCCGTGAAGGGAGGAGTAACTGTATGAGCTGCTATTCTTAGTTGCCAATTACAAGTAGGAATGCCAGTAGGAGTATACCTAGCCATATGAACATGAGGATTACAAGAGCTACCTGACTGATCAACTGTGCCAATTTGTTGACCTACATATACCTGATCCTTTAATTTAAGACCAGGAAGCGGAGTTACATGGACATATTGAGTAATAAATTTATCACTAAAACTTCTTATCGAAACTAAATTACCCTTATTACACTCGTTTTTACATCCACATGGTTCATTACCAGATGATAACACATTAATATACCCTGCTTCTGCAGCATATACTGGGGTGCCTATTTTAATATTTGGAACCTCCAAATCAAGTGCTCCTGCATGTGCAACCCCACATCCTTGTCTTTGTCTTATTCTTCCCAATAAAGGCACTCCTGGATAAGTATAAAATGGAGTATTAGCTAGTGAACATTCATTACAAATCTTAAAATCAATAACATCCGCCTGAGTTGTATATCCTGGCATAAATAATCACCTCTCTAAATACAAATTAATCAATTCCAATTTTGCTCTGTTATCTTAAAAGTATATTTAAAACTAACATATTTAGAGAATTGTCCATACATAATTAAGTAAACAACCTATAAAAATCTAAACCGACAAAATTTCACGTACTATATCCGATGTATAAAACCAAATCCTACAATAAAGCCTATTCTACAATCTATCCCCTTATCCTCTAACCAAGAAAGTAGTAAATCCTATATTTATTCCTCTATCTTAGTGATTCATTCCCCCAAAAAGTTAAACAATCTCAAGTTTTTCATCTTTTCTTTGTAATTAAGCATGACTGAAGGTCTTGAGGGTTTTTATCATGTGGGAACGATTATGGAACACGGGTGGAAGGCAGATTTATACCCTACTTTGAAAGATCACAAAGTTTTGAGTTTACAATGTTTATCGTAACACAGTTTGGTTACATTCTATGGGGAATCTATAGTATTTATATAAACTTTGGATGATATTTTTTGTTTTATGAAAAAAGGCTATTAAAAAAGGGTTTGAGATAAATATCAAACCCTTTTGACTATATATAATTATTTCACTGCCTCTTTTAATTCTTTTCCAGCCTTAAAAGCAGGTACTTTTGAAGCCGCAATTTGCATTTCTTCACCTGTTTGTGGGTTACGTCCTGTACGTGCAGATCTTTCGCGTACTTCAAATGTACCAAATCCAAGAATTTGTACTTTCTCTTCATTAGCTAGTGCATTTGTTATCGTATCTAATACGGCTTGTGTTGCTGCAGCTGCATCCTTTTGTGTAAGTTCTGCTTTTTCTGCTACTACTTTTGTTAATTCTGTCTTATTCATTTTTTGCACCTCGTTATATGTAATGTGGTGACTATTATAACGTTTGAATAACCAAGATGCAATTAAAAATGTGCATAGAAAAAGCTCTAGCAAGAGCTAGAGATAATTTTTGTATGATAGTAAGAGAGGTTAATAAAACTTCAAAATTTTAGCTTGATAGGCGTGATGCTCCCTCTGTTAGTTATGAATATTTCTTTTTATAGTAGGCCTCCTACCATTACGTTAAAATTTTTGGATTTTGGTTATGTCCCCCTATAAATATCACTATCCATATGATAAGGTTGTGATATTAAAATATAGGAGGTCTATTGCTTGTGGGCTTATTTGGAACAAAAAATCCTAAAACAGTTACAGATACGGAGTTTTCTTGGAAAGATAATAAAATTAAAATTACAGAAAGATATGTAGAAACCTCAGGTTTAATCAACTTTATCCGTGTTCCTAAAAAACACATTGAAACAGTTACATATGAAATTAAGACAGGAAAGGTAGCAATGTCTGTAGATATAAACCTTATTGGAAAAGGTGTAATCCTTGGAACAATTGCTGTAGGTATAGACCTAAAAGATGAAGTGCAAGACTGGTTATTAGAAAAACTGAATTTGTGTTAGATTACTAGAAAAACAACATTTAATCCGCTTGTTCATAGGGGCGTAGTAATTAAAAATAAAAGGATGGTATTAACATGAAATCAACAGGTGTTACACGAAAAATAGATGAATTAGGACGGATTGTTCTTCCAAAAGAGTTAAGAACAACATTAGGAATTGCAGAAAAAGATCCTGTAGAAATATTTGTAGAAGATGAAAAGATTATTTTACAAAAATATAAATCTTACGATGCTTGTGTAGTAACTGGTGATATTTCAGAAAAAAATATATCATTAGCAAATGGACAAATCGTTCTTAGTCCCGAAGGCGCTGAACATTTAATTAAGCAGATTCAACAACAATTAGTTAAGTAGATTCATTATTTTTAGTAAATTACATTAAAGCAAAAGACACCTTAATAGATGTCTTTTGCTTTAACTTGAACCAACATAATTCCATCAATACTACTTTTACAATAGCAAATATATCAGCAACCTTTCATATCATATTCATTTTAGTATAGATCAGACTGTTTTTGAAACATTCAAATATTTAAAAATATAAATTTAAAATTCCTACCTTAAAAGGGGTCCCGCCACACATCCATCAACTTAAGGTATATTTTCAAACAAAATGCGGTCTTTCCATATAGTTTTTTATTATCTTTTGTAGATTTTATAAAAGCGGGCATATCAAATAAACCCTGACGGGTTTCAATTTTTTACTATGCTACCTGATGAGTAGAAGTGGTATACTCATAGACAACACCCAAAATATCAAAGACTGTCTTTTTCTCGTATCGATGAGATTTTCGTCCGTTGTGCTGTAGGAGGTTAAACAGACGAAGGAGAACCTTTGATAATTCTTGGGTGTTTTTGTGTAATGCTTGGTAAAAAAGTGAAAAATAATCCTTAATTATGTACATCGCTTTATATTCACTTAGCTCTTTCTGTTTCTTACGTAATAGGAGTTCTCGCATTTTAAACATAGTAGAAGAACATAATAGAATACTAATGAGTTGCCCATAAAGATGACATTCTAATCGCTCTTGTTTAATAGATTTACAACGATGAATTTGAAACCAAGATTTCCATATTTTAAATAACAGCTCAATTTGCCAACGTAATGAATATAAATCATAGATTTTCTCTTTTGGTACCCATTCCGTAGGAATGTTTGTCATATATACCGTAATACCTTGTAAAAGCTTTGTACGCTCTGTATATGTAATTCCTTTTTTCTTTTCACGAATAGCTCGGTCACGTAGGCGTTTCTGTTTTTGCTCCTCGGTACACCTATAAACTACAATACGAGTAGGCAATTTGTCCTTACTCCCTACATATACATCGTGTAATTCATACACTTGGCCAGGTTGTAGTTGTTTCATAATGTCTTCCAAATGAATTTGTATATATACTGGTTTCAATTGAGAGGGTTTTGTTTTAAATACCACTGTTTCGAACTCTTTTCTATATATTTTAGTTGGTAACTTAAGACGAGATAAATAATACCCCTGCTTGTCTTGAATAGACTTAAAGTCTTGTAGACGAAAATATCCTAAGTCACGAATATACAGCTCATTCTTTTGTATCATGCCTGTTCGAGTCGCACCATACGCCTGATCACTTCGTTTTCCTGGTTCAATTTTCACATCAGAAAATTCCCCACTCAACAAGTCATACTCTAGTTGAATTTTCACACCAGCTTTATGACTACATCCTCCGGCACCAGGATAGGTAGATGCGAATCGATCTGGAACCTGAAAGGTTGTAGAATCAAGGATGCGAATGCGCTCAAAGTAGGAAGAAAGAGAATGAGAAATCTTAGATACGCCTCCAATTTTAGCTTGTAGAAGTGTAGTAAATACAATTCGAAAGAAGGCTACAGAAGCAGAGTTAAATCGCCGATTAAGTCCTTCCGGATTTAATAAAACTCCTGTTGAAGTTTCTAATTGACTACATAGTTGAGTAAGAGAGGTAGTAGTGACTTGTTGATTTAGCCATACACACAAAGATAAGAAATGGTGCCCGTGGCACTTACGTTTTCGTTTCATTCCGCCTGCTTCTATGGCTAATTGATTAAGTGTAGCGGGAGACATATATCGATATAACTCTTCAGCAAATAAAGATAATTCTTGTTTTTGATTCATATTCATAAAAAACACGTCACCCTTTCTCATTAACATAAGAAAATAGTAACGTGCTTTTAACTTCAAAAATAGTCTAAATCCTTAAGTTGATGGATGTGGGGTAGCACTACATCGCTATCAAGTTAAAAAAACAAAATACCTCCTAAAATGAAAAAATACTGTAAAGTAATAATAAAGATTTGATAGTATAATCAAATTATCTAAATGTTTATTTGGAGGTTTTATTAATGAACATTTTAAGTTCGTGGTTATATAATATGAAAATCATAAAATACTTATTGGGAAGGAGTTGATAATTTAAAACTAAAGGAGAGATATTAATGATATATAGAAAAGCAAATCAGAAAGATTATGATACAATTTTGAATATATGGGAAGAGTCGGTTTTAGCTACTCATCATTTTTTAAGAGATACCGATAGAGAAGAGTTTAAAAAAGAAATCCCCTCATATTTCCCACATCTTAATGTCCAGTTATGGTATGAGAAAGAGGATTTAATTGGCTTTTCTGCTATAAATAAACAACACTTAGAAATGTTATTCTTAAAACCTAATAAAATAGGTAAAGGATACGGTAAAGCTATTATTAATTCTTTAATTAAAGACTTTGATATTACAACAGTTGATGTAAATAAAGACAATAAGAGTGCAACTAAATTCTATATTAATAATGGCTTTTTTATAGTAAGTGAAACGGAAACAGATTCTTCTGGACGTCCATACCCTATACTAGAGCTAAAGTTAAAATAAGGTAAAGGTGGAAATCCTCCCTTACCTTTGATTTTTGTACTAAACTGCGCGTTAGTCCAATAAGAATTAAACAACTTTATTGTCACTTAACAAATACGCTATTCTTTTCGTAGAATCATAGGAAAGGATGGCGTATTTTTTCATTTTAGGAAGGGACTTTGTTTTGTTAGGTTCATATGGATAGGACGGGACCTCCTTCTAGTTTTGGATAATCATTTGCTTTATCTATTGTAAATAATTTTGAGTCCGATGGATATCTTATTCTTGGCGTAAAATTAAATCCTAATAAATGAGTAAATCCGAGAATCTATTTTGTGTAACCGACTGTGTCTGTATACAGCAATATGACTTTACTTGGTGTAATAGGTATGATAGGCTCGTTATTCAGAAAAGATTCCGATTGAAAAAAAGCACATCCATAGAGGAGGATTGGTAACCATGAGTGATAAAGTACTTATTGTGGAAGATGAACGCGAAATTGCAGATTTGGTTGAGCTATATTTGAAAAACGAGAATTATACGGTTTTCAAATACTATACCGCCAAAGAAGCACTGGAATGTATAGATAAGAATGTGCTTGACCTTGCAATATTGGATATCATGCTTCCCGACGTAAGTGGTCTCACTATCTGTCAAAAAATAAGGGACAAGCACACCTATCCAATTATCATGTTGACGGCGAAAGATACGGAAGTAGATAAAATTACAGGGCTAACAATTGGTGCGGACGATTATATTACAAAACCCTTTCGCCCACTAGAGTTAATTGCGCGAGTCAAGGCGCAGTTACGCCGATATAAAAAATACAATGGAGTAACGGCACAGAACGAGAATGTTATCGTTCACTCTGGTCTTGTCATTAATATAAGCACGCATGAGTGTTCTCTGAACGAGAAGCCGTTATCTCTCACTCCCACCGAGTTTTCAATCCTGCGTATCCTCTGTGAAAACAAGGGGAATGTGGTTAGCTCTGAGCAGCTGTTTCATGAGATATGGGGTGACGAATATTTCAGCAAGAGCAATAACACTATCACCGTGCATATCCGACATCTGCGAGAAAAGATGAACGACACGGTTGATAATCCGAAGTATATAAAAACGGTATGGGGGATCGGCTATAAAATTGAAAAATAAAAATAAGAATAAAAAAATCGATTATTCAAAATTAAAACGAAAACTCTACCAATATATCCTTACGATTGTCATGGCAGCAGTTGTATTTGTGCTGTTTGTGCGTCTATTTATCCAAGGGACACTGGGGGAGTGGATCGTACGTTTTTTGGAAAACAGTTATCATTTAGAGCGTTGGGACGCAATGATAATATATCAGTATACTATACGGAACAATATAGAAATTTTTATTTATGTGGCGGTTGCCATTAGTATTCTTATTCTATGCCGAGTTATGCTTTTAAAATTTGTAAAATACTTTGAAGAGATAAATACCGGTATTGATATACTTATTCAGAACGAAGATAAACAAATTGAGCTTTCTGCGGAAATGGAGTTCATGGAACAGAAGCTCAACACATTAAAGCGAACCCTTGAAAAGCGAGAGCATGATGCAAAGGTGGCCGAACAAAGGAAAAATGAAGTTGTTATGTACTTGGCACATGATATTAAAACGCCTCTTACATCAGTTATCGGTTATCTGATCCTGCTTGACGAGGCACCAGACATGCCAAGAGAGCAAAAGGCAAAGTACGTGCATATCACGTTAGACAAAGCGTATCGCCTGGAACAGCTAATCGACGAGTTTTTTGAGATTACGCGATATAACCTTCAAACGATTACGCTCACGAAAAAGCACATAGACCTATACTATATGCTGGTGCAAATGACTGATGAATTTTATCCCCAGCTTGCTGCGAAGGGGAAACAGGTGGTACTCCATGCTTCTGAAGATTTGACCGTATTTGGTGACCCTGATAAGCTAGCGAGGGTCTTTAACAATATTTTGAAAAACGCCGCTGCATACAGCGAGAACGACAGTGTAATTGACATTACGGCGGAACTCTCCGATGATGTGGTATCCATCGTTTTTGAGAACGCCGGAAACATCCCGAAAGATAAACTCGCTACCATATTTGAAAAGTTTTACAGATTGGATGATGCCCGTTCTTCTGATACGGGCGGCGTGGGACTTGGATTGGCGATTGCAAAAGAAATCATTGTTCAGCATGGCGGACAGATTTACGCGGAAAGTAATGATAACTCTACGACTTTCACGGTAGAACTTCCAGTCTTCCAAGACTCGGTTGATAAAGGGGATTCTTAGAAAATAATCATTATTTCTTAAGAAATTCTTAAAGTTATCTCTACTTTTTCTTAGGAAATTAACAATTTAATATTAAAAAATGGTTCGTTCTTATGCGGTAGATTTAAACCATAAGAACGAGCTTTTTTTATTTCGTCAAAGAAAGATATGATAACTTATGCGTGGATTAAAATAGCTCAAATGTTTAGAAAAAGAGTGACACAAATATTTCTTTTCTTTTTAGCGAATTGTGCCAAATGAGCAATCTACTGTTTTGGATGTTCCTGCACACCACTGAACAGAGTATACACATCTAGATATAGCATCGCTTTGCAGAAAGTAATCGTTAAGAGTTTCATATCCGAAATCTTCAGCGTTTGAATCAGCGTGACATTATCATCAAGTCATTTACCTAAGGAGGAAGCTGAAAATGAAGAAGTGGTGTTTTTTTATTGTTATTTTTCTTAGGTTTTGCTTTCATGAATAAAGCACTGTTTTTTCAGAATAAAGTAGAGGTTCAAAAATATGATCAAAATCACAAAGATAACATAGATAATACAGGGACTACCTCAATTATTCAAAAGAAAGAGATTGTAAAAGAACACATCTATCAAGGGAATCTGCTCTTAATTAACAGTAAATATCCTATGCGCCAAGTGGACTTTACCATGAGATGGAGGCTGATTATGCCTTACCAGCAGGTTATAGTGAACATAATTCAGGTTTATCACTTGATGTAGGATCAGGCTTAACGCAAATGGACCGAGCACCTGAAGGGAAGTAGATAGAAAAAAATGCTTGGAAATACGGCTTTATCTTACGCTATCCCTCGGATAAAACGGATGTTACAGGTATTGAATATGAACCTTGGCATATTCGCTATGTCGGTTTGCCTCACAGTACGATTATGCAAAAAATGAATTTAGCCTTGGAAGAATACCTGGATTATTTAAAAGAAGAAGAGAGCATTTCAGCAAGTATTGAGGGGGAAAAATATACGATGTCATATTATCCCTTTTTTCAAAGCAAGACAATTGATGTTGAAATACCTGTAAAAGATATGGGTGGGGTGATTATGACCACCCGTTCTTGAATTATATTCTAAAATGACAAAGTTATAGATTACAATGTAAAGTTAGGAGATTTTAAATGCATTCAGGAGTTTTGATTAATTATTTATATACTTATTTTTTTACTATTATTTTTTGTATAATGTTTCAAATTGGATTTTATTTTAAAACGAAAAAAAATATATCTATTCAGCATTTTCTATGGGTGTATGTTTTTCTATTCTACCTTTCACTAGTGTATAAGGTGACGCAGATAGGGACTATATGGGACATAGGTAGATACGAAACATTAATTCGTGCAAATCAAATTAACTTGATTCCATTTGCTTCTGAAGGTATGACTACTTATGTCTTAAACATTTTACTGTTTATGCCATTAGGTTTTTTATTGCCGGCTATTTGGCCGCAGTTTAGAAGAGTGAAAAGTACTGCCTATGCTGGATTCGGTTTTTCATTGGCTATTGAGTTAGGTCAATTGCTAGATAATAGAATTACAGATATTGATGATTTATCTATGAACACCCTGGGAGCAATTATTGGGTATTTATTATATAGAGTATTATTCAAAATGTTATATAAAAGAGATGAAAAAAAGATTGATAATAATATTTCTCTAGTAATAAAATACGAGGCTATTTTTTATTTGGTTTGCTCATTTGTAGGTATGATGTTAATTTATTATCCAGTTTTATTTAGACGGCCTCTAATCCTTCAATAAGGTGATTAAGATGCTGTCAGTTAATTATATACATATAGTAAATTGATTCTTAAATAATAGGATATTACAAATACCCATTTATATTAAATTCTCATAGAAATCTTTCAAAACTACTCTTATTGAAGGTTGAGTGGTTATTGAATTGATTTCTATTGCCCCCGTTTTATATCATAGTACCAGCCTTTAATTAACAATTATATCCATTGCGAAAAAATAAGATAGGCTTTAATATTTACCAGTATTTAAATGCCAAAAATTGTTTAAGGCATTTCAACCAAAATTTAAGAGGAGCATACAATGAACAAACTAAAAAGGTTATTGAAACGTAAAACGACTTGGATAATTCTTATCCTATTCGTATTTGTTTATGTAAATAACAGTTCTTTTTTTGCTAAGAGGGATGATGGAACTCCTCTTCTTCTTGCTCACCGAGGACTTTCGCAAACATTTAGCATGGAAGAGATTGAGAGCGATACATGTACAGCAGAACGTATAAATAAACCTGAACATTCTTATTTAGAAAATACAATTCCATCTATGGAAGCGGCATTTAAAGCTGGAGCTGATCTAGTAGAGTTTGATGTTCAACCAACTAAAGATAATAATTTTGTTATTTTTCATGACTGGACTCTTGATTGCCGTACTAATGGTAAAGGTGTTACAAGAGATTTTACAACAAAAGAACTACAAGCACTTGATATTGGTTACGGTTATACAGCTGATGGAGGTAAAACATTCCCGTTTCGTGGTAAAGGGATTAATCTTATGCCAACACTTGATGAAGTACTTAACCATTTTCCAGATCGTTCTTTTCTTATTCATATTAAAAGTGATGACGAAAATGAAGGAATCCAATTGGCTGCTCACCTTAAGAAATTACCAGCGAAACGCCTTGATCAACTAACTATATATGGTGGCGATAAACCAATTGCTGCGATAAAAGAGCGCATCCCTAGTTTACGAACAATGTCAAAAGCGACCATGAAAAAAGATCTTATTACTTATATGGCATTAGGGTGGACTGGCTACATACCTTCAAGCCTGAAGCATGGAGAGTTACATATACCAGACAAAGTAGCTCCTTGGCTTTGGGGATGGCCAAATCGTTTTCTTAATCGAATGGATAAAGCAGATACTCGAGTTATCGTTGTAGGAGGAAATGGGTTTGGATTTTCAAGTGGATTTGACTCATCTGAAGATATAAAACGCCTTCCTGACGATTATACAGGTGGAATTTGGACAAATCAAATTGATAAAATAGCACCTTTATTTAAGAAATAAGGGACAATATAATAATCGAAGTTTTTCATCTGTTTAACCATCTATATTTTAAAAGAAGACTTATTAATAATGTTGAAGTTTTATATACTGAAAAACACCCCTAATTTCCTATACATAATGGAAATCAGGGGTGTTTTTGGATAAATGGGACTTACTTTATTTATATTCAAACAGAAGTACAACAACTATCAAAGAATAAACCGCTAGATGTATAAAATGAGCTGATGTAGATAAGTAAATTTTTCGTTTGGGGGTACCTTCAAGATCTTAAGCTTGATGGGCATGGGGTAGCACCACATCGCTATCAAGTTAAGCCCATACAACGTTAATTATAGTAGAGGTTGTTTCTTTTTTTTAAAGCTACGTGTAGGGAATTTAAAGATTTGCATACGAAATAAACCCTAATGGGTTTCAATTTTTTGATTTAAGCCGCTTGATTATCAAAAATGGTACAATTGTAAATGACACCTAATATATCAAAGACTGTTTTCTTCTCATATCGATGAGATTTTCTCCCGTTTTGCTGTAGGAGGTTGAACAGGCGAAGTAATACCTTTGATAGCTCTTGGGTGTCTTTCTTACGATTAGTCAACCTATATTTTTAGGTTTTTACTGGAGTGAATCTCAGAATGAACAAGTACTAGTTATCATGCATACCAAAGAACCCTAATATATACTCGTTTTTTACTA
>NZ_QXCO01000039.1:0-38576 GCF_003458115.1 Bacillus sp. ISO11
CGATAATCATTTTGAATCATAGCCTTAAATAGTGCATCTAGAAAGTTGTAATCTACATAAGGTTTTTCAAAATTAGGTTCTGAAAACAAATTACATGTAATCTCTTTCTGTTCTTCTTTAGGCTTTAATTTCTCTTTTTCCAATTTCTTCTGATAGGCAAGACGTTGTGTGTCATTCATCTTACCAATATTTTTATGAATATTATCCAGAACTTCTTTTTGCAAAGGCTGCAACTCTTTTTCTTGTGTTAATCCAGTGTACACCTGGCGTATATAAAAGTTTGTGGTGTTGTACATGTTCTTAGCGTTATGACAACATTCTTGAAAATAAGAATACATACGATGCCCTTTTTTAATCCAAATTTGAAGAGTTTTATAGTTTGACGGATTTTCCTTTGTCATTTTATTCACCTCCTTGTTAAGGATATTATAGCAAAAACAGAACGTATGTTTCTTTTATTTTCTTGAAAATAAAATATTTCTTTCGATTCACCTCACCACCTTCACTTACGTTTAGAAGTGGGAGTCCTCTCGAAAGGCATATGATAGAAAGTGTAATTTTAATAAGCGGGGGCCTTCATCCCCCGCTCATTTCTATGTAGATTACATAAAAAAGCATCCAATTATTTTAATCGGATGCTTTTTTATGTATTTTTATCAGTTCATTAACTTTATAACTATATATAATAAACTTAAGATTACTATTTATTATCATACTTACGCTTTCCGCAGCATTCTAGAGAAGAATGTAACGATTAAAATAAAGACGATTGCACCTAATAACGCTGGAAGAATAAAGATGCCTCCCCATTCAGGACCCCAATGACCAAATAACGCACTACCTACCCAAGATCCGATTAATCCGGCAATCACGTTACCAACTATACCTAACGGAAAGTCTTTTCCTGTAATCATTCCAGCTAACGCACCAATAAGTCCACCTACAATACACGTAATAATAAGTCCCACAATTAAACCTCCTATATTCGTTTTATATTGGATTCATCAAGCTTTAGTATGTAACCAAAGCTTGATGAACATATATTATTCTTTATTATCTAATTCATCACTTATCTTTTGTTTCACTTTTCCGACTTTTTCTTTTATCGTTCCCTTCGTTTTTTCCCACTTCCCTTCATTTTTCAACTCTCTATCTTCTGTAACTTCACCAATTCCTTCTTTTACTTGTCCTTTTTTCTTTTCAACTTTACCTTTAACTTGTTCTTTTAGTCCGTTCTCACTCATATTTACAATCTCCTTTTCGTAATAGATTTATAGATTTACAGGATACAAATTTAAATAGAATACATGCATCTTCTTTCTTGTAACCATTCACCGACTCTTTCTAAATCCTTAACGAATAACAAGATTTTTCCTTCATCCAGCTTTTCTTCGTAGAAGTTCGCCTCTTCCTCATTAAGCCCTAACTCTTGCATCTTATTTCTTAACTGATCTCCTGTGTTTTGAAAGACGTTAATAATGCTTGTCCCAAGTCCCTCCTCTTTTATCCCAATTGTATTCACGTCTGCATTGTCTGCGATTCTATCTGTCCTCTCTTTCTCATGTGTTAATACGTAAATATCTTTTTGGTCTATCCCTTTCTTCACTAGATCATTCGCCGCATTCATGACCTCTTTCTCCGTAATAAATTCATATACAAAAGGTTTACTATACTTCGTTTCCATCTTTAACTTCCTCCTTTAAAATGAATTATTTGTTATATTATATGTAGTACACCCATTTTCGAAATGTTAAACATAAAATATGAAAAAAGTTATGTGAATTTTGATTTTAATAGAGAATGAACATCATCATTTACCACTTTAAAACATCTTCTCCTTACAATAACTACCTAAATTAACAGAAAATTTTTATAATTAAAATTGAGGAGGGATACTATGAAAAAAATCATATCTATATGCGCTCTAACCGCTTTATCTTTCACTTTAATAGGTTGTACAAGTACCTCGGCTACAGATAAAGCTTCACAAGTTAAGCAAGAGCATAAACAAAATACCTTTCAATTAAATTCTGCTAATATTACAGACATTGAAATACTGAAAACAACAAATCATACTACTTCCAAATCTCAAACAGACAACGAAAAAATGATACAATCTATCGTTTCAGCAGTCCAAAAAGGCACTCCTAAACAAATCACACTAGATCAAAAAAAGAGAGAATCTGCACATTCTACTATTACTGTTACATATAAAGATGACTCAAAAGAAGAATTTCTTGTGTGGGCTGATAATAAGGAGCAAATTTCGATTGCTAAAGATGAGAAGAAAGATAAGGTAGAAGGTGTGATAGTGAATATTAAAGATGCTAAAATAATGAAGGATTTCTTTTAAAATTCTAATTAACGTAAAAAAAGTAGGATTACATCCTACTCTTTTTTTAATCATGTCCAATAAATAGACTTTTATAAAATCTATTTAAGGTCTAATTTTGCTAAATCATGTTGTAAAACATTGTTTCCTTCTTGTGGGTTAAATATGATTGCACTAAGACCAAAAACATTCGTAACAACATCTCTATCTTTCGGACGAATGATTCTTACTTCATAAGCAAAAAGTGCTGGAGGAAGAGCTGCTGAACGAAAAGTAACATATTGATTAGGTGGCAATGTTTGTGTTGAAGGGTCTATTAATGGTAACAATACCGGAGAACCAGATGACCAATCAAACATTTCAACTGTTACTCTACGAGTATCATCTGGATCAACATTCATAGCTTCAACAGTAAGAAATAACGTAGCGGAATGTCTACGTAATACACCCGTTGACAAAGTTTCATTGTGATGTTTATGACATCTTCCAGGAGGATGACCATAGCCATAGCTCATATCAATTCCCCCCTTTCATTTACAATTAAGGACAAGTATTCCTTATAATATATAATGCTAGTATTCTTTTAATGAAAGGTATAAAAGCGGATTTCTATCTATATTATTAGATATTTTATTTTTCATTTATTCGCTCTTAAAGAATAAAATGAAACTTTAATCAGCCCCCACCAATCCGGGTCTTACTATCCGAAAAATAGCGGCATAAATCTATTTTAAAAAGGACCTGCTCCATTTATTCGTAAAAAGCATAAAGTAAATGGAATCCGTTAAAACACATGAGTGAACCTTTGTTTTTCTCCTCCTATTTAAAGGAGGAACTATTATGGGCTTTGGTGGTAGTTGTGGCGGCTGTGGTTTCGCTGGAGGATTTGCTTTATTAGTTGTATTGTTTATTTTATTAATCATCGTTGGAGCTGCTTGCTTCTGCTAAAAACTATCGAAAGGACGCTCACGTGAGTGTCCTTTCTTCATGAAAAAAGCCCTACGCAATGTGCAGAGGTTCAAGTGTAACGAATACTTTAAAAATATAGTATTACATTCCCTCCTCCAAAATGAACTTCGATGCTATAAATTTCGTTTAAGTGCAATCTTAATATTTTAGTTTAATAGCAATATAGTGAAACTTTATTCCAAACAATATTGCTATTGCACCAAAGTAAAACAAACTGGACAACCTAGATTTCAAAAGGAAGACACCTTAAAGGTTGTCTTTTCTTTATAAGTAAAAAAAACCCGCCTATTTCCGTAGGCGGGCTTTATCTTTATTACACAATATGAAAGTATACTCTCTTTTTCTTTGAAATTTTATGTAATTATACATATTCATGAAAATAGAAGAAGTGAAATTGTACGTTTAGATACAATTCGGCAACAAACTAACTGTTTTCTTGTACATTAATAGACAACTACTGCAAGAGTTATAGTTTTTATGTTTTCATTTATCTTTTTAATCAGATGAATGCTTTTTTTAGTACATAATAAAAAATATCCAGAAAAACTGTCACAAAATCCGTTTTTCTGGTTTCTCTATAATACAGGTATCAAATTGAAAGTGAGGTTTAAACGAACATGTTAACCATAGAAAATGAAGAAAGTCATGCTTCTGATATGACCTTTGAAGATTTATTTAAGCAGTACTATGCTTACGCTGTGAAACAAATCATCTGGATTGTTAAAGATCAATCTATCGCTGAAGAGTTAGCACAAGAAGTATTTTTACAATTATATCGTAGTGATTGGAAAGGAATTGAAAACATACCTGGATGGTTGATTAAATCTTCTACTTATGTAGCCTATAACCATTTTCGATCTGAAAAAAGGCAGCAAGCGAAGATTGATAAAGAAATACAATACCATGAAGTACAAAATGTTTCATCATTAGACGATGATTGGATAAGAAAAGAAGAAATTACAAAGGTCCAAACGATACTAAATAAAATGAATGATCGAGAACGAACCCTTTTACTAATGAAATTCTCTGGTTTTCAATATAAAGAAATTGCAGAAGTACTTCAAATTGAAATATCTTCTATTGGAACATTATTGGTCCGAGCCAAAATGAAATTTCGCAAGATTTATAAACAAATGGAGGAGGCATAACAAATGAAATGTTATGATATCGGGTTTATTCAAACATATATTGATGGAGAACTTTCTCATGATATAAGAAAGGAATTCACAAAACACCTAGATACATGTGAAGCATGCCAAGATTTATTAATAGAAATTAGTAAATTAAATCAATGGGAAAACGTAATGCTAGATGTAGAATCTGCAAATTCACCACAAGAAATCAAAATTGATATAGAACAAGCATGGAAAACATTTGAAAGTCGTTCCAAGTTAGACAATGTTTCTAATATAAATCACAAAAAACAACAAAAGAAGGGACTCTTTACAAACATGAGTAAAAAATCAAAACGTTTCATTTATACAGCAGTAGCTGCAGCAGCACTTTTTACAGCAGCAATGATTCCACAAGTACAAGTGGCGGCTACAAATGTTGCCTCGTATTTTTCTAATGCAGTTACAAACGATAAGGTTGTAAATGAAGGAATAAAAGATGAAAATGGTATCACACAAGATATGATGAAGAATGGTAAATATATTCCTATTGATGAAAAAATTACAGATCAAGGTATTACTGTACATCTCAAAGAAGTATTTATCGCAGATTCACGTATATCAGTTCATTATAGAATGGAAAAAGCGGACGGAAGTTTAGTACCATTTGAATTTGATACATCAGGATTAGATCTTGAGAATGATGGTAAAATTGATGGGCAACAAGAGGAAAACCCTGAGATTAAAAATGACGGGAGACTATCATTTATCCATGATTCAGATGATTATCTTCCTTTTGAACTTATGGCAGCAGGTAAAAAGTTAGATAAAATAGGCATTCGTGATAATGATAGACCTGAAGGTGTTGCTACATTTGTTATAACTACTGAAGAAAAAGACGTTTTTAAACAGCCTCTTACTTTAGACGTAAATATAACTAGAATTGGAAAAGTAATTGGTTCTTGGAAAGCTCAAATTCCAATTGATACTTCACATTTGAAAAATAATACGAATTAACATGAAAAAAAGAATAGAACAATATGTATCTAATTCTCAGTTTATATGTTTCCTTGTTTTCGTTACATTTATTTCGTATATAGTTTTTACTCTATATTTTATTTATGATTTAAGTTTATAACCTTAAATCAATCATTTAAGACCATTATAAGAAAAAGCCCTCTAAAAAAGTGGGGGAATAAATAACCGGTTTCTTAACGTATAAGGAATCGGTTATTTTGTATTTAAAATGCGTCTAAACGTACAATTTTCTTTTTATAAAAAAGAATAGACACCCTAAGGTGCCTTCCTCCGATTTGAACCATCTTAATTTTAATAATATGTATTGGACTTCCGTGCAGCGGTTAACAAGAAAATAATAGCATTGATGACACCTAAAAGTCCCTGCTTAATCCACATAGATAATGCAGCATTTGTGCCAATGGCTAGAAAAATAAGCCTTACTGTGTATCTATTGAATCTCAGTATAGACAACCTCCGGATGGGACTATATTTAAGGGAATTTCATTATTTTTTTGTTCCGTAAAACATTGTACTTCCTAGTGAAGAGAAATTCAGTTTTACTTCTATAACTCGCCCTGTTTCCACTCTTTATTATGGATATCTAATCCTTCTTGACCAAAGAAATGGAGAATAAATTCTTTTTCATCACTATCAATTTTTTTAGCTAGTTTAGATCCCTCCATACTTTGCTTTTTTCCTGAACGTAAATAATGAATTTCTTCAAAGTCTTTAACTACAGATTCGAACTCTCCATCACACCATTTGTTCAGAATAGATTCATATTTTGGTTTTTCATCATTATTAATAACATTTAAGTTGTTTTTTAAGTATTGAATGTTTTCTTTCGTCATTTGAAATCGCCCTACATCACGGGTACCGGAAACATGAAGACTATTCCCATTGAATGTGAGTTTTTGTAAAGACATATGTATCATCATATCATTTATAGTTTGCTCGTTTTGGATTTCACCAATCGACTGTGCTGCTTTAGAGAGTTCATCTTCACTTACTACATAACTATCTTTTTGCTGCTTTTGAATGGTTTGAACTTTCGGTTTTTCCTGAACCTTTTCTTCTTGTTTAGGTTTTGATTCAGTTGTAGTCTTCTCATTTGAGCTACAAGCAGCCATTCCCATAAGCAATGTACCGCATGTTAATACCGTTAGTAACTTTCGGTTCATTTTTTTCCGCCTATCTGTATTAGTTATTTTAAACAGTTTTTTTAATGTAAGATTTCTCATCTCATAGTAGCAAAGAATTTATCTTTATATTGTCATGTCTTGTCGAAGAATAATAAAAAACAACCTAGATCCTATAGGATCTAGGTTGTTTTTAATACGTAAACGTAATCGTTACTAAAGAATACCCTTCTTTCGCATTGTAAGGCTCCGCTTTATAAGAAACACGGTTGGACCCTTGCGGATAACCGATTTCCCCAATTGCATTTTTCACATCTTGCAGCGCACCGTTCATTGATTGCTTATAAAGTACTTCTATCTTTTCTGGCTTTGCACTATAACGCTGCTGCATTTTATTTTTTAATTCAGTATAGTTATTTGCAATATATTCATTTCCTAAATAGTTTAACTTTGTATCTTTTAATATTTGCTGATATGCAGACGTTTTCGTACTACCTGCCGCAATTTTATTTGTCAGTGTACTATAATAATTTGTTGTAGCTTGCGGATAGTCTCCACGGTTCCACTCATGATTTCTTGCGATTTGTTCATCTGATAAATTGAAATACGAATACGTTACGCGGCCCTGCTCATCTGGAACCGGATCATCGAATGTTGTATCAAGGTGATACCATTTGTTTTCGATTTTCACTAAATTCCAAGCATGAGGTTGTCCGTCCCCAGTTCCTGTCACGAAATGATTTTCAATTCCTGCTTCTTTTAATAATTGATAAGTTAATAGTGCGTAACCTTGGCAAACCGCAGAACGATTTACAAGTGCTTCATATGCTGTGTAAGCTTTATAAGACGTATCATAAGAAACATGCTTTACTACGTAATCATGAATCGCCTTCACTTTTTCGTGATCATCCATTCCAACTTGAGTGATAGAAGAAACGATTGCTTTCGCTTGTTTCATGACATATTCCGTCTGTTCTTTCGTTTCACGATATGTAATCTTAAGCGTAAACGTATAATTTCCAGGTGATCCAGAAAGTCCATATGAAACATTCGATCTATTATTATTTGTATACTCATTTTTACTTGCCACTTCTTTATATGCGTTAAAAAGTGTATTCATCACTTCGTCTGTATTATTATTTTTCGTTTTATATGGCAGTGTAATATTTGTCTCGTATGTATTAATACGCTTTTGTACTTCCTCTTTAAACGCTGTTAATAATGCCGCATCCCCTGTATCTTTCACATCAGCATTTTTATACTTCAAAGTTTTATATAAAAACTGCGCATACTGTTCACGTGTTACTGTGCCATACGGTTCAAAATTCCCATTCCCTGTGCCATCTGCGATTCCATTTGACTGCACTGCACTAATTGCATTTTCTGCCCAAAATGGATTTGGAACATCCTTAAAGGTATGTTTTTGTTTTGCCGCAAGATGGAAAGCATTCGTAAGAATTTGTGCCATTTCCGCACGATTCACAGAAGCTTTCGGTCTAAATTGGCCATTTTCATCACCTTTAAAAACTCCTAAATTCGTTAAAGTTAATACCTCTTCTGGGAACATTGTAGAATTTTGATTAATATCACCGTAAGGATTTTTAAACGTAGATCCATCCTTTAATACGTAACGAGTTCCATCATTACTAAACGAACCGCCTTGTTTATTCGGTACTAACACTCGATAAATTAAAGCCGCAACTTGCTCCCTTGTCGCAACATCTCCAAAACCAAATATCCCATTTCCATAACCAGAAATAATATTCTTACTTGCTAAATCTTTAATCGCAGGATATGACCAATGTGATGTCGGCACATCAGAAAAAACACCCACTTCAGCAGCTTTCACATCACTGCCATTTGTATATAACAACGCACCACCAATAAGTGATAATGATGTAATTGATTTTAATAGTTTTGTGTACATAATGTCTTCTCCCAATACGTTCTCTATTTTTGTTGGTTTATGTCGAAAAATCTAAAAATATGACAAAATATATTATACAATTAAAAGTTTTTAAGGGATATATTAAATTTTAAAATATGCAAAAATTCATATTGTTATAAGGATTCATAGTAATATTATGTTATTTTACTTGCGAATATATAAATAAAAAAAACGCTCATTTGAGCGTTTCATCTATATACCTAATAATTACTTTTTTCTACACTTCGAACTCTTCTTCTGTAATAATCCTTTGATCTAACAACTCTTTATACTCCAATATTTCTTTAGCCCCACGGCTCTCCATGCGTATATTGTATAACACTTTTTGTATTGACCTTTGCTTGGTCCGTTGAAAGGTTTACTCCATTTAGAAATAGTTCTATTGAATTTTTCACCACTAGCCACAAAAATATCTTATAATCTTTATATAATAAATTACAGTATTAGGGGTAGATAAAATGCCAGTTACACTCGAACTTATTCTTTTCATTCTTATAGCAATTAGTGCTGTTGGCTATTTAATAAAAGAATTTCAAAAAACTAGGAAACGAACACTTGGAATTTCACTAGAATTTTTAGTTCTTTTCTGGTCAATATGGAGAATATCAACTCTCATAATCTAATTTATAAAACATGAATTCCTTCGAATGAAGTGAAACTTTAATCAGTGGGAGTTTTATTCATCCCCCACTGATTATTAGTTAAACCAATCGGGATTTTACGGGATAAATTTACCAGTATTTTTACCACAACATTCATGTTAAAATCCCTTGTGAGTACGACATAACTCGACCTTATGAAGCTCCGCAGCTTTTATCGCGGAGCTTTTTTTATTTAAATTAACGCTTTTGTTCACTTTTTTGATACATTTACGAAACATTCATATGTTACGTTATATAAGTCCTTTTTTAAATCATATTCATTCTAGCAAAAAGTCCTAGTCCCCCTAGGACTTTTTGCATTCAAATAATGAATTGTCTTTTTTCTCAATAACCGAAGCTATTTAACGTGGTAAAATAATAATTGGACTGGCATCCAATACCATATTACAATGGAGCAAATCGCAAGAAGGCACCTTAGAGTGTCTTTTTTGTACATAAAAAAATCTTACCATCTTATAGAAACGATAAGCCCTTTAAAACAATAATTGCAACTATATTAACTTTACATTACATTAAGGTTAGAGAATGTTCTTATATTAATAAAGTGCTAAATAGTAGGTGAAAAAATGGAATTTAACGATTTGGGTATTACCATTAAAGAACTTAGAATTAAAAAAAATATATCACAATCCGACTTATGTCACGGAATATGTTCACAAAGTCAAATTAGTAAGATCGAAAAAGGTGTGATTTATCCATCTAGCATATTGTTATATCAATTATCAGAAAGACTCGGTGTTGATCCAAATAGTATATTTGCACTAACTCAAAACAAGAAATTAAAATATACAGAAAATGTAAAATACGTAATGAGGGATTGCATAAGGCAACATCAATATAAAGAGCTTTATGAAATAGTAACAAGAGAAAAATACACAAATAATTTTCAAACAAAAGAAGATAAACAATTTCTAATATGGCATGAAGCAATTGCTATATATTGTGTGAATAACTCAACAAAAGTGGCTTTAACTCTTTTAAATAATGCACTAAAACTAACTGTAACCAATATTGATTTTTTATCAGAGAGAGAAATAGATATTCTACATACAATGGCTATACTTCATGCAGAAAACAAAGAATACAAAAAAAGTATTACTATCCTTAAAAGATGTTTAAATAATTTTAACAAATTAGATTTTCCTAGAGATAAAGAAATTAAATTGAAAATCATTTATAATTTAGCAAAAAATTTAAGTTACACATATCAATACGAAGAAGCAATAAAATACATTGATAAGGGTATCCAATTAGCTATTAATCTAAATACTTTTTACTTATTGGGTGAACTATACTATGGAAAAGGTTCAAATTTATTAAAGCTTAAACAATATAATGAAGAAGATGTTGCTAATAACATGAGAAAATCATTATTTATATTTGAATTAACAAAAAACGAAAAAAAATTACAAATAATTAAAGAAGAATATTTCGAAAACAAAAATAACCACTCATAATTTCTTAAAAACTACTTATAAAACTCACAGGAAAAATCCCAATAGTTTTTAAACTTAGAACCATATTATTGTTTTAATTCAGAGGAAGGCACCTTAGGGTGTCTTTTTTTATTTTCAAAAGGACCTGCTCAATTAATTCTTAAAAACATACTAAGAAACATTGTTTTATTTATCCCATTTTTATTCATGCTATATAAAATTCGTTAATAAATCCACCTCAAACATATTTATATGCATTGGAGTATGTTTGAGGTGGAACTCCTTCAAATATCAGTTCCTTTTATAAGCCGTTTTTTTGATGTAGATGACATTATTCTCAATACAATAGAATGAATTATTGGAACATATTTAGCAATATATATCAAAAAATAATATTAAGAAACCCCCTCCACCTTAAGGTAGAAGGGATCTTCTAATTTCTATTTCAGACTACCCGAAATTTCCGTAAAGGTACCCTAAGCGCATGTGCATCTGGATATCCTAAACTTCTTTCACCAACTACCGCTCCTCTGCCGAATGACCTTTCACCGATAGATTATATGCCGTGAAGTGCTACTTGTAACATTTCAATTCAGATATACGACAGGAAAGAATACATCATCACAGTGTCAGCAAGCAAAAGTGTATTCTGCATTTCTGAAAACAGTAGATGGCAGATTGTGACCTACTGAATCTGCTAAGAAAGAATATACAAGAACATCCTTAACATCCTCTTTATTTCCACTAATGATGACATCAAGGAAATCTTCTACTTGAAATTCTGGAGTAAACAACACAATCTTAGTTGTTCTGTTTGGTTCTAAAGAAACAAAAGTACGAGAGATTTCAACTAATTCATTTTGAGTTGGGAAAAAGGTGTTTCGACTTCTCTTAACAGTTACCGTTACATTACTAGTATGGCAGCGTGAATCATTGTTTAACATAATGTTGAGAGCAGTTGGAATAATCCCATTTTCAGAAACTGGAACTCGAAACACTCCAGTAGATTTATGAGCCATATAATCAGATCCTTCCAAAATAAAATATATTTACAATATATTAAATGCAAAAAACGTTCATTTTGATATGGACAAATTATGTAATTAATATATTTATAATAACCCTTGGTATTACTAAGCCAATGTTTTAAAAGATTAACAAATAATTACCTCTGCAAATTTAGAAAATATCTACACTTTTTACAAACATTATTACAATTAGATAAACTAAAGCAATATCTCATTAACAAAGGGACTCCATAATTGGAGTCCCTTTGTTAATGAGATATTAAAAATGATCAGCATGTGAATATTGTATAATTTCTTCCTTTTTTAGAGCATGTTGTGTATCACCTGTATTGTTACTAAATGATAATACTATCACTAATCCTAACGTCGCTAATACAAGCTTCTTCATTATTTTAACGCCCCTTTGCTTAGTAGTAGTTTTTGTTTCGCTTCGTAACATACATCGAAATAATCACTAACTTTTTCATGCTTATTCAATTTGCTGCGACAACATCATTTGATAAAAATCATTAAGTTGTTGCATAACTGCTTCATGCATTAAAATATTTGTGCTCATATCACTACGTCCTCCTCAACTACTTCCATCCCCCTAAATATTACCATTATTCTGTATATTATATAATAGTTCAACCTGCAATTGTAAATCGATAAAAAAACAACAGAATATTCTGAATCAAGAGAAGGGATTGGCTAACAAATGGTTACTGTATAAAAAATAAAAAACTTGTGATATTGCTTTTATCATATTTGATCTTATATATGGTTCTGTTACAAAGTTTGCTAAGTTAATATAAACTCTAGAAAAAATGAATAAAGATCACCACAGCTGAGCTATCTTTAATCCGTATAATAATATAAACATTCTATTAATTCATATTATTAATAAGGAAATACTTAAATATTCGATTTTTTTCTAAAAGTGTATTATACTGTAAATTGCTGAGGGATACATTTTAGTATTTTCTGGTAAATATTCAGTTTGTTAGGTTGTTATTAGTATTATGGTAACGAAAACCTTATATTTTCCCTTGAAGATAAAGCATTAGCAGCAATTACATCTAGATATCATAATAATAATTATTTTCTTAACAATATCACGGAATTTTAATTCAGAAAATTCGAACCCTTAAGTAATATAAAGTGCTAAATAAAATATTTAGACAATTGAAGTCCAACAACGATTAGAAGATATATATATTAGAAAAGGAATTTTGGGAGATCTTATCCTATATAACTAATACATATAGCGTTGTATCTTTAAATCAATAAATTTTTCGATAAGCTAGTTAATAGATTATTGAATTTAATCTTTTAATAGAGTTAAAAAAATCAACTTTACATTCTAATTTAGAAATTATTAGGTGGTGTCGGTAGTGTTTGAGTATCTTTTAGTTAAAGCTTTATTTACTATTTTCTTAATTAGCCAATCGTGTTAATCAGTGTAATATGGACTAAAATAGAAAAAATTCTGGACGAGACTGTATTTAAAAACGTTTCTGAAAAATCCAGATATGTAGTAACTATGGTAATTGTTATGGTAGGAGAATTTGTTCTCATAGTCATTACTTCATTAAATTGGAGAGCTTCAATTATTGACACACTCTTTTTTGGTAGTATTATTTTATTCTGCTGTATATGGCTAATACCTTACTTTGTTAATCAACAACAAAACGTCGCTAAAGTTATGGATAAGCATTTTAGTGGAGGGGTAGATTTAGGTGAAATTCAAGTTCATCGTGCGAAACTTTCTGCATTTAATTTAGGAAGTATTGTATTTTCTATAGTGGGAATTATTATACCTATTTGTTATTATTTTAAATACTTTTTATAACGGTTTATTGGTTCTGTTGGAAATTTTTTAAAGATATAGTAATAGGTGAGATTACAGATATTTATGTAGAAACAACTTAGATGTATAAGACAATCCATGTGAGCGAAAACAGTAAAATACCCTATAAGGTCTCTTTTACTTATATTAATTAAAAAAATGGTACTAATTCCCAAAACTTCCACCAGGACTTCTTTTTAGCTGCCCTCCCACCACTATGAGAGGTAAATGAAGGAAACCGATACAGCTTGTGCGTATGCAGTGCATTTTGGTCTGGGTCACAGTCTTTTAACGTGGTCGAACTACAGGGGGAGTAAGCATATTCCCGATGGATCCATTTCTATACCTCCATTATCTAGGGAAATCCCCCAGTATCCAAGACTAAATTTTACCCATACATCATTTTTTGATGTAGCTCTTGAAGATAAAAACTATTTAATTTTCAAGGAACAGTTATTAACTTAAAACTCATTATACGAGGAGGGTGTATCATGAAAAAAATATGCTTTGTATTAATTGTCGACGCTGGTATAAATTATGGTTCAATATTTTCTCTACCATTTTTAAGGAATCAGGATGATTTGAAGGAATATTTCTCTAAGTATTATAATGTTTCAATTAATTATATTAGGGATAAAAACTCAGTTGACTATTTGGTAGTTCCCAAACCGTGTCCAGCTTTTGATAATGAAAATAATCTTCCAATAATTGAAGTACCAGCAATCTTATTTATGGAAAAGAATTTTGAAAAAATAAAGACTTATATAGACAATTATTTTTCTAATAACTCATAAAGAAAATAAAAGTACAATAAAAAGAAGTCCGATAAAAAACGAGTGGTGTAGAATATTTCTATTAATCATTCGTTTTTTATTATATTTACATATATTTTTTAAAAGAGGATTATAGACGTTCTGAAAAAAATTAATTATAACAAGAACAGTGTTCGTGCTACTATCTACGGTTATTTTTTGTACTAAGTACCCCTTTAACTAACAAGACAACAAAAAATAATTAATATATTAAAGTGAATAATGTTACTATTTTTCAAACCTAATCTAGAAGACACCGGAATTCTTTCGGCTTCATATTCCTTCATCAGCTCAAAATCAGCCTGATTATTAACATCTAACTTTCGTAAATCTTACTTTTTATCTATTTGACGTATCATATTTGAAACCTTCAAGCTGAAGCTACTTTCTTGCACCTTTTCAAAACCAAATTTAGGATAAAATTCTAACACCGTATCATTCGCGAATAAGTATATAAAATCATAATTCTTCTCGTATTTTTTAATGATATGATTCATTAATTTAGTCGCTAAACCTTGATGTCTATAATCCGGATGTGTCATCACTGTACCCAATTGAATTGCTTTATATTCCTTACCGTTAGAGATTACATTCATTTTATTAATAGATGTATTTGCGATGACTTTATCTCCATCCACATAAGAATAGCAAATATAGTTATCATTCCAACAGCCCCTGTCATACCATCCTTTAAAATCCAATTCAAATACATGTTTTGCAAGGTCATTAAAGCTTTCCTTATATTTTTCATTTTGCTTGTAGTCACTAATTAATTGATATTCATTCATGATAAATCCTCCATTTTTTATTATATTTCCCTAAAAAGAGTGTATATTTCTTACAACAATCTACTACTAAGTTTTCGTTAATCACCGCCTTATAATAGGTGTAACGGCATAGAAACATGCTTCCGGAATCAAAAAACGACAAAAAAAGACCACAAGAAGAAACATCTTCTCATGGTCAAATTTCTGTCTATTATAAATACACCTATCCCGAAAGAATAGATATCGTGAAATAACATGAAATTTTTTGATAAGATATAATGTCTTCTAACCGCTACTAGTAAAAGGGGATAACAAATAAAATCAAGGAATTATCCTTAATTTGATCTTTTACAGTATAAAATTCGTTTGAATTTTAATTAGCGATTAATAAGCTTCATCATATACAATCAAAACCTCTTTTCAATATAATTTCTTACTAAGAATATCTCCTTTGAAAACCGTTGTAAATGAAGACATAACAAAAAACAAGATTTATGTCCTTCTGTATCACCAAAATCGGTCGTTTTTGGTGATACAAAAAGACACATACTATTATTCTCGAAAACTACAGAAAAGTCCCTCCACCTTAAGGCAGAGGGACTTTCCAATTACTATTTCAAACTACCCGCAATCTCCGTAAAGATAACTCCAAGCGCATGTGCACCTGCATCAGGGTATCCTAAACTTCTTTCGCCAACTGTACCAGCGCGGCCCATGCGTGCTACGATTTCTTTCGTGTACTCTGCTCCTTTAACCGCTGCTTCTGCACCTTTTTCAAAGGCAGTTTTTACGTCTACTTCGTTTGAGGCGCTATCTAACCAAGAATCTACACATGGAGCAAGCGCGTCAACAAGTGTTTTATCACCAACTACTGCTCCTCTACCGAATGATCTTTCACCGATAGATTGTATACCTTTCAGTGCCGCTTGTAACATTTCACCGAATTCTTTCACTGTTAGCTCACGTTTTTCGCCAGCTGCTTTACTAGCAGCGCGGAATGCACCGCCCCAAATTGGACCAGATGCGCCGCCGCAATGTTCCATAATAATCATGGAGCAACCGTCAAGGAATGATCCGATCGTTACGTTCTCTTGATCTACAATAGAATGCCATTCACGTTTTAATCGTTTAAATCCTTTTGCAACACTCATTCCGAAGTCACCGTCGCCAGCATGCGTATCTAGCTCACAGAACGGTACTTCATTTTTAATAATAACGTCGCTCATTTTATCAACGAGATAAATCATGTTGTTTAATGTAATGACATTATCTTTAATAACAGCGTGTTCTTCCGCCGTTTCTAGTTCAAATGAAACTTCCTTCTCTTCTGTTTCTTCAAGTACATTTACATACTCTACACTTTCAACTGGTCCATCTACTTTAAACGCTGGTGTATTACATTCTTTTGATAGTAATGTTTTTAACTCATCATCTAATTTCATTACAGTTAAAGACATACCAGCCATATCGATACTCGTCATATAATTACCGACGAATACTCTATTAATTTTAATGTTTCTTGCAGCTAGTTCTCTCGTAACGGCGTTGTTAAATAAGTAAAGTTCCTGCAGTGGTGTTCCGCCAAAACCGTTAACTAGAAGTGCAATTTCTTCGCCATCTTTTACTCCTAAATCTTTTACAAGATCATTTGTCATACGGTTAGCTAATTCATCAGCCGACAACATTTTTTCACGTTTAATTCCTGGTTCGCCGTGAATACCTACGCCGTATTCCATTTCATCTTCCGCAAGTGTGAAAGTAGGTGATCCGCTCGCTGGAACTGTACAAGACGTTAACGCTAAACCGATTGTGCGCACGTTAGCCGCTGCTTTTTCTGCGACAGCTTTTACCGCTCCTAAATCCATACCTGCTTCCGCTGCTGCGCCGGCAATTTTATGAACTAAAATAACTCCTGCAACGCCGCGGCGTCCTACTGTATACAGACTATCTTCTACCGCAATATCATCGTCCACTTTTACGTAGTCGACTTCAATTCCATCTTCCGTCGCTAAATGCGCACCATTTTTGAAATTCATAATATCGCCGCTATAATTTTTAATAATTAATAACGTACCTTTTTTACTAGCTGTTTCTTTAATTGCTTGATATACCTGAATTTGTGAAGGTGACGCAAACACATCTCCGCACACCGCCGCATCTAACATTCCTTTTCCGACTAATCCTGCATGTGCCGGCTCATGGCCACTACCGCCGCCACTAATTAACGTTACTTTGTTTTCGTTCATTTCTTTCTTCTTAATAACTTTATATTTTTTCAAAAGTTCAAGCTCTGGGTGAGCCATAACCATTCCGTTACACATTTCCATTACTAATGTTTCTGGTTTGTTTATAATCTTTTTCATTGTGATTATCCCTCAATTCCTTTAATATATTGTGATATATTTGAAATCTTCTTCTTACTACTCATGTTAAAATGAAAGCGTTTTATAGTAAACGGACAAAATGGACAATCTGTCTAAAGACACCGCTCTCATTTATAGATAGGATTTTTATATTACTAACATTCTAGGGATGATTCAGATGACCTCTTCTATAATTTCTAAAAAGATAATCGCAAATTCATTGAAGTATTTAATGGAAACAGAGTCATTTCATAAAATATCAGTGAGCGATATTATGTTACACTGTCAAATGCGTAGGCAAACTTTTTATTATCATTTTAAAGATAAATTTGAACTATTAAGCTGGATTTATAGAGAAGAAACGAAGGAAAACATTATCGACTTTCTCGACTATGAAACATGGGAAAATATTTTCGATTTATTATTTGATTACTTTTACGAAAATCAAAAATTTTACCGAAATGCTTTTAAAGTCATTGAGCAAAACTCGTTTAATCACTATTTATTTGAGCATACGAAAAACTTATATATGAAGATTATTGATGAACTATCTGTAAGCTGTGGATTCAGCCTTTCTGATGAGACAAAAAATACGATTGCCTCCTTTTATAGTCACGGCTTCGTTGGAACAATAAAAGATTGGATTGAAAGCAAGTGCGAAGTAGATCCTTCCATTATGTCTTCTCTTATGAAAAATATGATAAACAATCAATTACTACTATTACTTGAGCAATCAGCAAAGTAATTAAAGGGTGGCAAAAGCAATGAAAAAGATTATGAATGATGTACAACATATCGTTCAAGATATGCTGCATGGCTTTTATTTTGAACATAACGACAAAGTAAATTACGACGAAACAAATAACATCATTTATGTAAAGGATATCGAAAAACTAAAGCAAAACGTCGCGATTATAAGCGGCGGTGGTAGCGGACATGAACCCGCTGATATTGGCTATGTAGGAAAAGGTATGCTTACAGCGGCAGTAAACGGCAGCATTTTCACTCCGCCTACAGTGGAACAAATTGTAGCGGCTACTCGCCTCATACCAAAAGATAAAAGTATTTTATTCATCATTAAAAACTTTAAAGATGACGTTGAGAACTTTCTAGCGGCTGAGCAGATCGCTAAAGAAGAAGGAAGAAAAATTGACCATATCATCGTAAATGACGACGTTTCAATTGAAGATGATGCTTCTTTTAATAAAAGAAGACGCGGCGTTGCTGGTACTGTTTTCATTCAAAAAATACTTGGTGCGGCCGCTCTTGAAGGTCATTCTTTAGAAGAACTAACAACACTTGGCCGTTCTATCACTGAAAACTTACACACATTAGGAGTTGCCCTTTCCCCTGCCAACGATCCAGTAAAAGGAAAAGCTTCATTCACATTAAATGACGATGAAGTGTTTTACGGCGTCGGCATTCACGGAGAAAAAGGATATCGTAAAGAAGCACTATCCTCTTCTGAAATATTAGCAATCGAACTAATGAACAAACTTAAAAGCATTTATCGCTGGAGAAAAGAAGACAACTTCGCTATCCTCATTAATGGACTCGGCGCAACTCCATTAATGGAACAATACATTTTCGCAAACGACATTCGCCGTTTGTGTGAACTTGAAGGATTGCAAGTCACATTCGTAAAGGTTGGTACACTGTTAACTTCTTTAGATATGAAAGGTGTTTCGCTTAGTTTGCTTAAGGTAGAGGATTTGGATTGGGTGAAGTGGTTGAAGGAAAGTACGGAAACTGCTAGTTGGTAATACAAATAGGATGGCTTCAATTGGCCATCCTATTTTTGTACGTATATTTATTGAAAGGCAACTTCTCCTACTTTCCATATGCCATCACGTTTAAATATTTAAAACTCTGTATCATTCCTCACCTTGAAATATCCGCTGTGCTTACCCCATTGCTATCAAGCTAAACTCGCACAACGTCAATTAAAGTATAGGTTGTTTCTTGCAATAAATTTTTAAATAACTCAAAATAACAAGCAAAAAGTCCCTTCAAAGTTAAAGGGACTTTTTAGTATGTAGAAATTAGCCTAAACCTAAGATTACATCTCTTGAAAGGGGGCATTTTTATGTTATTCAGGTTTATTGAGGAGCTTTTGTTTGAAGCAACTTTAACCCCATACCAATAAAAATCAGTCCTGTTATCTTATTTAGAATCATTCCTACCTTTTGGTTTCCTCTTAATTTTTTTGTAACATATGAAGAAAAATAAGCAACAAATAAACACCATAATAGTCCGGTTACTGTAAAAGTAAGTCCTAAAATGATAAAAGGCATAGGACCTGAAGCCTTTGTATCTATAAATTGCGGAAGAAACGCAATAAAGAATAAAGAGACTTTTGGATTCGTAAGACTTGTTAAAAGCCCTTGTATATATATTTTTCTAATGTTCAATTTATTGGACGAGGCCTGGAAAGCTACATTCGTCTTATCAAGTATTATTTTAATCCCTAAATAGACGAGATAGATAACACCTATAACCTTAATGATGTTAAATAGCACAATGGATTTTGTAAGTATAATAGATAAACCAAAAGCAACCAACAACGTATGAACTAAAGAACCAGTAATAATACCAAAAACAGAATACACACCTGCTTTTCTACCTTGTGAAATACTTCTCCCCACAATGTACATGGTGTCTGCACCAGGAATTAAATTCAATAAAATTCCTGTTAGTAAAAACACTTCATAATTAATAATACCGTACATTTTAGCACCTCTATCTATTTTTTTGGTGCCCTTATTGATATTAAATTAAATAAACGAAAAAAGAAATTATTTTCTATTTATTCAATAAAATTAGCGGATTTTTGAATCTACAAACGAAATCCAGCTATTTAAAAATTCAATTACTGAAGAATTCTGCCCTCAATATTACAGCAAATTCACATCAAACACGAAAATTAGATTATATATTTCTTTTCATTCTCGGGAAAAATAGAAAAGCCTTCTTTACCGATCTCTTTAGCACATTGTTTTTATAAACCGAATGACTTACATGCAACGACGAATAAAATATATGATACAAGGCCCTTCTTCATACATAAAAACCCTCAAGTATGTCGTTCTATACTTGAGGGTTTTTTCATTTATTCTCTCTCGTCTCTCATTTTCTTAAATCAATAATTAGCTCATCTGTAATCTGCTCAAGATGGAAAAATCTTTTTATATAATGGATATCAGACCATTTTTCTTCTCCACCAATAATAAATAATTCTTGCGCATCATACATAAATGAAAAGCTTGGATAGAAACTGTCCGCTTTGATTTCAATCTCACCAGTACGATTACTGATAATCTTACAGTCTGCTGAATAGCTTAATAGCGTATAGAGAGAATCTTGTGCTGATTGGAAGAAATACTTCATAAGTGTGGTTATATCATCACTATTGGTAATGCACACTTTAAAAAAGTTCGTATCCTTTTTCTTATTAGTAAAAACTAGCTCAAAATGAAGTTTATTCTCTTCTAAAAATCCTTCAATAAAGTCTCTACATAAATAAGTTTCAAATAACATATACATAGGAAATTTGTTATGTGCATCTATAAATCCTTTAATGATTTCTTCAAATCCTGTATGCCGCTCCCAATTTGTTCCCACTCCTATCATAATAGGGTGATTTAAATAAATAGGATACGGTGATAACCCTTCATCTTTTAACATATACACTCGTTTTTCATCTGCATGAAGAGCTGGTTTAGACTCTTTTAGTAAGTATTGAGATAATTGAACACTTAACACATTTACACCTGCCTATCATGTCATACATAAACTGTATCTATTAAGTTAGAAAAAGCAATAGATCATTCACATTTTAACGTGTTTAAGCGTGGAAAACGAGAATCATTTTATAAACGAAATCGCACAAGGGCATAATCACCTCACTGAAGGATGACAGGTCTTCCAAATAAAGCTGGATGATAAATTAACATCGCACCTACAAATGAACATACTAGACAAAAAACAGCCTCGTATTTTATGACTAAAGGAGAGTTCGTATCAAGCTTTTTTTCCTCTCTTTTCAATATCAATTTAAATAATGCTGTATATAATACTTTATATAATACATACCCAACTATCGCTCCGAGGGTATTCGTAAATAAATCATCAATATCCGTAATTCTATTATTTAATAATTGATTTAACTCAATTGCCAATGAAAAAAGGAATCCCGCGCATACGGTGTTTTTCATTTTTCTAAACTGCGGCCAAATAGTCGGTAATAAAAAGCCGAACGGCATAAACAGTACAATATTTAAAAGATACGTCGTACTACCTGCCGTATCAAATAGAGTCAAGTTGATTTGACTTACACGAATCCACGTTTCATATCTACTTATATCCCATACAGTCGCGATTTGCGTCACCTTATACACTAGCGAAAGATAGAATAGAAAAATATATACCCATAGAAAATGCCGAATAGATATGTTTCTTTTCGCTTTAAAATAAAATCTAATTTGAAACAAAATACAAAAAATTATAGTAAAAAAATACGTATACAAATAACTAATCAAAACTCCTGTATGCATGTGGAATCCCCTAACTTTACATTTTCATCTATTATTTAAGAACTGGTAATTTGTTCATATATTTAATCTTCTACTTTGTCTTCGGATATCAGGGATATACTAAAAATAAAAAATCCCCACTCCTTCATTTTCAGTCTCCTCCTTGATGTAACTTGTTTATAGGATAGGAAAAACTTTTAAAATAAAAAGTAGGGTAAATATAAAATTTTTCTTAAATTTTATGTTAGTTTTTATTATTACTCTTATTAGGAATCCGCTATTCGTTGTTAGGTAACGCCATGCTTACACCTATAAAAGTATTGAATTACTGAAGAATTCTGTCCTCAATATAACAGCAGATTCACATCAAAAATGTAAATCCTCATTTCCTTCGTATTTTCCTTTATTAAGTCTTTTTCTTATGAATAATTCTGCCAAAATTAAATTAGGTACCCATGCTAACCAAGCAATAATAGCGTAACTAAATTCAAACCGCTCTATTCCAAATAGAACTATAAACAACGGTAGCCAAATTCTTAATGTAACTGCTCCAAAGGTTAAAGAATAATTTCTAATCATCCAGTTCCGATGCTCTTTAATTTTTTTATTCTTAACTCTATGTAATGCTTGATATGCTGATGCTAGCCAAAGTATGGATAACAAACCAAAGCCTAGCTTCGCTACCAATCCTCCCGTAGCATAAAAAGATAGGTATAGTCCAGAAACGCCTCCTAATAATATACCAACCATGTAGATTCTCCCAACTATTCGATGACGGTTGATATTCCTATCTCTAAATTTAGTGGATAATGTGAAAGGACCAATTACTAATGCTACTATACTAGTCGTAATATGTATAAATAACATACTATACCAGAAATCACTTAATTTAGATCCAAACATAAGCTTCGCTTTTACAAGCCCTGTTTGAAATCCATCCATAATAGAATATTGGACAACAATATAACCAGATACTAAAAGAGCAAAAAAAGTGAATACAAACCAAATTTTTCTGTTCAAATTTTACTGCCTCCCCATTACATTCACGAAAATTAGATTATATATTACTGTTCATTCTCGGGAAAAATAAAAAAGCCTTCTAGCGAAATGAAGTGACCTCCGAAAAAGGGACATTTAATAGATTAAGATTTCCAAAAATAATGAATATATATGTTATATTGTTAGACGTACTGAAAAAGCTAAACAGTACAGCAATGGGGATTTTTCTAATGGATATGTTACAACAAGTAATAGATAAATTTAAAATGAGTAAACTCTTAAGTATATCATTCTATACTTGAGAGTTTACCCATCTATCCCTTCTCATCCCTCATACTGTAATACCCCAAATTAATAATAATCAAGAAATACCCACCCATAATTCCAGCTGCAAATGTCCACATGAATTCATGATGTTCAATTTCATACATAATAATCGCGCCGAGTATTGCGGCTGCGAACCGATTTATCATTCCGAGCATCGGTGCTTTTTCTTTTTTTACAATGCTATCTCCGAACTTTTCAATACGCCTTCCTAAAATCCAGGCGCAGTACATACTCACCAAAAGGCCAATGCTTATCCCGACAAACTGGGCTGAAAAAGGTGTCACGAGCCATCCCAATAACATTACGCCTAGCAAACAATACATTTGTATGTTGAATGATCTTAATGCCATACGAATCATGTTATTCTCCTTTATCTTTCTCATTGTAATTCCGTATTATCAATCCAAGCTTTCAGCTATATCTTTTTTAAAATGAGGAAATTTGATTTTGCTCACCATTAAATACGCGAGTACGCTTGTACCAAATGCCACGGAAACTGGATTATTTAGGCGACATAAAATGAGGAGACACATCGCCGCGAATGGAATGGGCATTCCGATGAATGTTGGGAGTTTGCTTTGCTGTGTGTTAAATCTCGCAAGCCGAAGCATTCCGCAAATACTGTAAGCGAGCGCGCATATCATCCCGATAGACTGCAAATCTTTTAACGAAGCATTATATGCAAGAATAGATGGTGCCACACCAAAAGTAACTAAATCCGCAAATGAGTCCAGCTCTCCACCAATTTCTGAAACAGAATCAAGTTTCCGAGCGATCATGCCATCAAACAAATCAAGGACCATACCTGTAATAATGAACATAACTGCACCGTACATATCGTCAACGAAAACAGCATGAATAGCCAAAAGCCCACACACAAAATTTGCTATCGTAATCATATTTGGTATGTAACTCATCACATGCTTCTCCTCCTTTCTACTAATTGCTTCATCTAAGTTCTTACTCATTACAATCAAGATCCTTCTGCTTTTCTTCCAATATCACTTTATTTATTTTCGTTAACGTCTCTGTCATTTGCTGCAACGCTTCAATATCAATTTTCGAGAAATACTTCTCAATTAATACATCATCTAACTTCGACAATTGCTCCATATACTTACTACCGTTTGGACCAAGTGTAAGGAAATACTCCCTTTTATTATTCGGATTCACTTGTTTTGAAATCATCTGTTGCTTTTCCAATTTCGATAAAACTTGGCTCACCGCACTTTTCGTTATATTAAACGTATTCGCAATGTTATTTGCTGTCGTGTTTTCATTTAAATGAATATGAAATAACATGCTCTCTTGCTGTCCAGTAAGACCAAACTCATCCTTTAAATCTTGAAATAGTAAAATGTAGAGTTCCGTGTAGGCTCGATTCATTTCATTAATTACTTCTTTATATGATCTCGTCATAGCGTTCTTCCTCCAGTCACGCTTTTATATAGTTTAGTTAACTTAACTAAACTATATTATACCTTTATGTTCGTGTAAAGGGAAATATAGCTCCGGACTTTATTCACAATGAAAAAAGAAGACATCCATTAAGATGTCTCCTTTTCATGTTGAAAAATACTAACCGTTAATCAGCTGTTGCTTGAATTTATCTAAAACTTTCTTTCTCTCTTCATAATCTTCCGCATCAGCTTCTTCCCAAAGCTCAAGGTCAGCCCCTCGCTCAATTAATGCAATCGCATTGTTGCGAACTTCTTCTTGAAGACAACCTTTCTCCAATTGTATTGCCGCAAGACCAATGTATACTAAAGACATGACTTCTAAATCTTCCTCTATATCAAACTCATCTACATACTCTTCTAAAATGAGCTTAGTTGCTTCTTCTACATTATTACCTTCTTCTATATATTCAATAAACTGCTCTTTCACATCACAAGTCGTATCATCATCAAATAATCCAGTTCCCCAAGCGCCCATATGCTACAGCTCCTTCTTTGTGCTTTTTTCATTCCTATTTCAATCTTAAATATAGTAAAAGTTCATTACAAGACTAGTTATATACATCATTATATTTTACAATTACTGTAGGTAACTTACATATTTCACCACATGTATCACTCTGAATAATCAAACATAAATATTGATAAAATTCCATATAGACCCATTAATGGTTAAAATGTTATAATAGAACTACCCTACATAGTTACTCATATTCATACTGAGGAACTAGCGTCTTATTAAGCAATGCGCATAAATTAGATAAAAAAGACACTTTTTACAGTGTCTTTTTTATTTATATTCTCATGGAAAATATCTCTTTTATACACAAAATCTATTAACTGAAGAAGGAGACTATCATATGGAGCATCCTCTAGCAAGAGAACTACGTAACATACGTATATGCCTTATTATCTTGATCATTGTCATTGCATTTTGGGATCGTGAAAGAGTGGTAGAAATCAATGATCATGGCAGCAGTTCTGCCCCAAATATTAGCAATATGACCCAAATCGGTGAAAATACATTTGCACATAAAGATGACTTTGGTCAAATTAAAATATTTAAGTTTAACCCTGATACAAACGATATTTCACTCATTAAAGAATTTAATGCTGATGAATATTAATGAAATACAAAAGGACCTGCTCACATTCATGCGTCAAACATAAAGTAAATGGAATCCGTTAAAAAACACGAGTGACCCCTTGTTTTCCCCTCTTATTAAAGGAGGAACTATTATGGGATTTGGTGGTAGTTGCGGCGGAGGCTGCGGTTTTGCTGGAGGATTTGCATTATTAGTTGTGTTATTCATTTTATTAATCATCGTTGGAGCTTCTTGCTTCTGCTAACAAACTATTGGAAAAGACACTCTTATATGGGTGTCTTTTCTTTGTAAACGAAAGAGTATGAGAAGTGGAGCCTTTAGCCATAATTATGACTAAAGGCTTTTTGTATACAACTTAAAAAGGAGCTGACTTTATGGAGCATAATAAAAACGGGATGCTTGCTTTAATCGTTTTGTTTGTAGGACTAGCATTTTTTGTTATCGGTATGGTTTATCATTTATGGGGAACGGTTTAAAAATAAATAATAATTCATTTAAGAAAAAGTACTCGTACGAGTACTTTTTTAAATGTTATATAAAAACATTCTAAACTTACTTACATGCATACAATCATCAATTATAGTTATATAATTGGGAAGGTTGTAAATTATCAATCTATATCTATATTGATTAGGAAAGGAGCTAAAAATGTTAGAAATCATTTTTGTTGCTGTATTACTTTTATCTAGTATCATTCCCATCTTTATCAAAAGGGGTTTGACGAAAAAAAATGGAGTCCTTTTACTAATAAATTATGCATTATTATTTGCCACCATCATTGTAATTGGTGCAAACTGGCGTATGATTCCCGCCTATTTCTTATTGTTCGTTTTAACATTACAAGTTTTTTTGAAACCAAAAACTACAGCCGTTTCTAAAAAGTTAGTGATGAAAGTTTTAAAAGGTTTAGGAATTATCGTAACTGCTATCGCAATGTTTACATTACCTTTACTTTTTCCGATCATAACACTCCCGGAGCCTACTGGAAAATATACAGTAGGAACGAAAGCTTTTCATTTAATTGATACAAATCGAAAAGAAACAACTGTACCAAATAGTCAGGGAAATCGTGAGTTAATGATACAAGTATACTATCCTGCCACAAAAGGATCAGGGAAGCCTTCTGCCTATTTTGAGAACATAAACGAGCTGGCTGAACAATTGGCAGTAACAAACGGTGCTCCATATATCGTAACGACACATTTAGGGCTGACAAAAACACATTCTTATCAGAATGCTAAGCCACTTCAAGATAAAGAAAAATTCCCCCTCCTTTTATTCGGCCATGGGATGG
Source organism: Bacillus sp. ISO11 (assembly GCF_003458115.1). NCBI lineage: Bacteria > Bacillati > Bacillota > Bacilli > Caryophanales > Bacillaceae > Bacillus > Bacillus sp. ISO11. The sequence goes on from NZ_QXCO01000039.1 coordinate 27,132, forward strand.
GATTATATGGTCAACAAAATACATTCCAGTTAGAGGAATTAGCTAGTCAAGGCTATGTAGTAATCGCTCTTAATTTCACAGGATATGCAGCAACAACGATTTTCCCTAATGGAAACCGTGTAGACTCTATACCAATTGAATATACACCTACCGCCTTAAATACCATAGTTCAAAAATGGGAACAGGATACTACTTTTGTTTTAAATGAAGTAATAGAAGGCAATTTCGATAAAAGTTTTAAAAATATTGCAGACTTAATTGACTATGACAAAATTGGAATGTTCGGTCACTCTTTTGGTGGAGCAACTGCCGCACAAATGTTAGTGAAGGATACGCGTATTAAAGCTGCAATTGATATGGATGGCGGATTATATGGCGATCCACTACCTAAAGACGGTCCTCAAAAACCATTCATGTTGATGAATGCTGAAGCTACGATTCGTTTTATGAAAGAGGCTGAGAATCCAAAGACAACCGGAATCCAAAATGAATTATTGGAAATAGTCTATTCAAGAAATAAAACTATTGAAAAACCGGGCGTGTACACAGTGGTAATTCCAAAAACAAACCATACTAGTTTTACAGATTTAGCAGCATTTTCACCTATTATTAATGAACCTGGCGAAGATGTAGCCACAAACTATAAACTGATTAATAAACTAGTAACTAACTTTTTCGATCAAACTTTAAAAGGCAAAAGCGAAAATCATTTAGAAGAAATTCAGAAACAATACCCTGAACTTCCTCTCATTAAACACAAATAACTATTTTCCTAGTTATGTAACCCCTCCTTATGCTTGTGGGGTTTCTACTTTAACACAATTATAAAAAGTCCCCATTATTGGGGCTCTTAAAAAATAATAAGAATAAATGAATTAAAACAAATAACAGACAACTAAAATATATACGCTTAACATTATATAATCTATATATTTATGTAAAATTACATAAATATATAGATTATTATACGCTATACTAAAATAGGAGTCGACAATCGTTATTTTCTTCTTATTTTTAAAGCAATATGGATATACCTTCTTAACTCATTTGGATTGGATAAGAAAAGAAGACAGCTTAATTGATGTCTTCTTTTTTTATAGTTTTATGAATTTTTTTGAGCAGATGCTCTCCAATCACGAAAAGATGTTGGACGTCCAGAAAAAGCTCTTTGCTTTGTAACAGATGGTTTTTCTTCAGGAGTCATTGTTTTTTCTTTAAGCGTCGCTGGTTTTTCTTTAAGCGTCACTGATTTTTCTTCAAGAATGGTCACAGCTGTTTGCATTTTCTCTAACTGTTCTTTCAACAATTGTTGTTCAATCTTTAAATCCGTAAGTAAACGTAAAATCATCTCAGAATTAGCCATAAGATCCTCCTTCCCCCAATACACAGAATAAAATACAATATGTAGAAGACGAAATGCCGGTGACAAAAATAAGGTCGTCAACTCTTTTTAACTTCTAAAATCCTTTTATTTTTTTAAGGACCTGCTCCATTCATCCTTAAAAACATAAAGTAAATTAAATCCATTAATAAATGGTCTTTATGGAAGGAGGAGTTAATATGGGCTATGGCGGTAGTTGTGGTGGAGGCTGTGGTTTCGGCGGCGGATTTGCCTTACTTGTTGTGCTCTTCATCTTATTAATCATCGTTGGCGCTAGCTGTTGGGGCGGCGGATTCGGCTGCTAAGGAGAGGCACTCTTGAGAGTGTCTTTTTTTTAATATGTGGCTCGTATACATATTAAAAAAAATTTCCGTTCTAGAAGTACTATAATATTAGCTTAACATGTCAGTTCCCCCTAATTAATAGGTGGTTCTAGCCTATAGAATTCTTTTAAATATAAAATGAAACTATATTTCTCAATGAATAAAACAATTTAACATGGTAAAATAATATTTGGATGGGAGTCCAATATATTATTAAAATTAAGATGGTTCAAGTCGAAGGAAGGCACCTTAGGGTGTCTTTTCTTTTTTATAAATAATTATAAATTAAAATTGCAAAGGATGCTTACTACTTACAAGGAACATTTTCTTCCGTACAACTATTTATTTGAAACTAATTACTATTATAAATATAAAGAAGTTATGGATAAAGTAGTGAGGTAAATAAAACAAAATATAGATTTAATTCCTGTTTCTCAACGAGGTACCACCAGCATTTTCAAAAAAATACGCTAAGCAAAAAAAATAATCAGCTGTCCATATGGACAGCTGATTTACATCATTACATTTCTATTATTTATCTTACCACTTGTACAGATACTGGTTTCCACCCCTGATTTTCTACCCAATCAATATTAACCTTATATTTTTTATTATTTTGCTTATCTCGTACATTACCGTAGGCTTTATTATTACCATTATTCCCAATAAAATCGAAAATCAATTGGCTCTCTGGAACATCAACAGCATAAGAAATTGCTTTTTTCATCTCACTCCAATCTACTGTTCCTTCTTTAAATTTCATTTCAGGTTTTGCTCCTTGCTCGGTACCAATTGGCTTCCAAGAAGGATTAGTTTGAGAACCCTTTTCTTGAGATGCCGTTTTTTCTTCCTCATTATTTTCAGTTCCGTTCGTTTTTACCGATTTTTCTGTTTTTGATTTCTCTTCTAGCTGTGCTGCCTCTTTATCTTCATTTTTCTTTTCTTCTATCTTTGCTGCCTCTTTATCTTCATTTTTCTTCTCTTCTATCTTTGCTGTTTCTTTATCTTCAGTTTTCTTCTCTTCTATCTTTGCTGTTTCTTTATCTTCAGTTTTCTTTTCTTCTATCTTTGTTACTTTCTTTTCTTGAGCAATTGCTTTCGTTGATGTATTAGAAGGGGTAAACAATTGGTATGTCACTATACCAACTGTCACTAATACCAAAGTAAATGCAATATTAAAAATTGCCTTTTGACGACGATTCTGTTGTTTTTCTTGAAATCTGCTTACTTGTCCCATTCTTCAAACCTCCGTGTTTACTTTCTCCTCTACTCTTTATGTATTATCCCTAAAATTCTTAATATTTTTATTAAACAATAGAAATAAACTACACTTTCCATACAGGATTTCATATCATAATAAAATTTGTGTTTTTTCAAGTATCTGACATATGTTATTCAAAATAGTTTAATACATTAAAAATTGATAAGCTTCTGCACTTAAGAAACCTTCAATTTTATTCAAAGGTGATTCCAATTATGTCCATATTAGATCTCCTGTAGAAAGCTTTTTAACAATTAAACCTCTTCTTCCCTTATTTATAATTTTTAAATTAAATTTCCCTCTATAGTATAATAAAGATGTTTCGTTTTCTAATGGGGTATGTCGTAAAATCAAAAGGGATTTTATCTCTTTTACCTTCTTTTCAGAGTAAATTTCACCACTAGGGAATTCTATTATTCCTAATGTAATCTTTAATTCGCTCTCATCGAAAGGCCACTCCTTATTAAGTTCCCTTATCTTTTGTATAAAGCTTCTTTTGGTTTGTCCTATATATAGCAATGTTACACTCTTAGCACATACTCTAGAGATTGCAAATATCCCCTTCTTAGAAGCTTCTTCCCTATTATAAAAATCATTTATACTATACATTCCATACCATTTAATATGTACTGTTTCTATGAATCTCACCTCATTTTTAGACAATATTATAATTTCTGAATGTTCAAATTATAATGGGCGCATAGTCCTGATTACTTGAATTATAAATTGTGCTTTTCAATAATACATTTTATTATTACTAATTTCAATAATACAAAAAAAAATACAATATTATAGTTTAATTACAAAACTTTATAAAAAAACAAAGTGATGTCGTACCAAATATTATATTTTTTCAATATCAGACTACCATGAACAAAAGTTAGAGAGTTATGGAATAAAATATAATTTGTATGTACATACATTTCTTTAAAAAGAAGTTTTGTAGTTTGCAACTGAATTAAAAAAACATAGATTTTTATGACTCTTTTGGAGATATACCAACGTGGAATCTTTGATATGCACGTTACTATACCGAACTTTCGGTATAGTATTTTTTTGCAGCTCCTTGATTTTTCACCAAATACGTATAAAAAATCAATAGTAGGAAAATAAACTGCTGGCTAAAAGTTTACTTTCGATAAAATAAAAAAGAATCTACAAATCTGCAGATTCTCCTGATAATGATTATATAAGTATAGTATCATCCATTTATTTGACTATTATTCGGAAAGTATAAAACTGTTCACTAGATAGCAGAGTATTTTTACATATTGTATTAATTCCTTCTTCAAAAATCCCCCCTAAAATAAAAAATACGCTATTCTTTCTGTAGAATCATAGGAAAGGATGGTATTTTTGTATGTCTATTTCTGTATTTGATGAATTATAACTATTTGCTCAAGAAATTCAAAGCTTTTTATGGATTTTCTTTTATTATATCGGTTTCACATATTTCCTCTAAACTCTCTAATACTTGATTTTTCAATTCAGCCATTTACTTATTTTCTATGACTTCTTATTCTTTTTCTTTTATAGGAATCATTGCAAGAACTGTTAAATCTGCATTCGTTAAATCTTTTATCACTTGATGAGAAGCAAATACCGGTAGCGAAACAATAAAACCATCATCTACTTTTGTAATATCATTATGTGTAACATACTCCAGAAATACTTTATTTGCAGCCGCTACAAATTCTTCATCGCCTGTTCCATCAGGGTATGATACACCAATTTCCCCTAACATAATATAATATTGCTTTTTAATACCAGTCATATCCATTGGATCAATGGATTGAATTTTGTAATTTACCATTCCAGATTTCACTTTTCTTTCAGGAATATCTAAGTCAAAAAACTCTCCAGCTTCTTCTAAAATAATATTGATATCTTTAATTGTTGTTATAGCATTAGTTGCTTCCTTAAAAAACATGAGTTGCTCTCTTGATAAAACAATATTTTCTTCCTCTTTCTTAAACTGTAGATTTTCTAAAATATCTTCTATTTCTTCTACATTTTCCAGAAAAAACATATCATTCTCCATATGAGGAATTAATTCTTTTAAGTTTATCAAATACATTTGTGAATATTTTATATTCATCTCTTTCATTTCACGTAATTTGTCTAGAAATTTTAATACCTTAGCTTTACGATATGTTTCTGCCATCATTTTCACCTCTCGTTACATTTTGTATACAATTCGTATACATTTCGTATACAGATTGTATACGAGGCGTATTGGATTTGCAAGTATTAATTTTAAAATACAAAATTAATTGGTATTGTTTAAAAATTTTTATTATAGCTATCATGAATTTACTAATACAACTCCACCTATAAAGGTTACGATTCTAAAAAATATTAGATTTTCAAATATTCTTCTTCGCCTGCTGAAACTCTTACAGCGAAACGGACGAAAATCCCCATCGATACAGGGAGAAAACAGTCTTTAATATATTAGGTGTCGTTTACAATTGGACCATGTCTGATAATTAAGCCGCTTAATTTTAAAAATGAAACCCGTTAGGATTTATTTGATATGCAGAATCCCCAATTATTTGCACTGGTTTTTAGAATAAGAAAAAATCCCTTCTGAAACTGACCTTTCTTAGCCTTAGCTTGATAGCAATGTGGCGGTACCCCTCAATGAACAAAAAAATTAACATAGTAAAATAGTATTCGGATGGGAGTCCAATATATTATTAAAATTAGATGGTTCAAGTCGAAGGAAGGCACTTTAGGGGGGCTTTTCTTTATTTTCAAAAGAACCTACTCCATTCATTCTTAAAAACATAAAGTAAAGTGAACCCGTTAAAATACATGAATGAACCTTAGTTTTAATCCTCTTACCTAAAGGAAGAACTATTATGTGCTATGGTGGCAGTTGCGGAGAAGGCTGTGGTTTTGCTGGAGGATTTGCTTTGCTTGTTGTACTCTTTATACTATTAATCATTATCGGATGCAGTTGCTTCTGCTAAAAAACTATTAGAAAGGACACTCTTATATGGGTGTCTTTTCTTTATGAAAAATATCTATAACCTTTTTCTTATGACTTTTAACATCAATAAAGGGTGATACAAACTATTACATATGTTTGTACCACCCTTTATTGATGCGTTTAGACTTCACAGTTGTTAAAGTTTTAGACTTCTCCCTTAGTGTACCCATATTATTAGAACATCCTGTAATCTGTAGACAAAATGTAGCTAATAAAAACAATATTAATAATTTCTTCAATAAATCCTCCTACATGCATAAAACACCATATGTTACAAAACAAACATAACATCAACTCTTTATAAAAACAATATAATCCTCATTCCTTAAGCTATCTCTTAACATAGGAGTACCTCTACATATTCATACAGCTAAAATTTTTAAATATCCTCTACTTAAGGAATTTGTAAGTATCAAGTAAGAAAAACGAGAGCTTTGCTTCGTATAATCAAAATATAAAGCGAAGGAAGAAAGATGATTTCTAGGATTAATATGCATGTAACAAGAGAAGAAATCTACATTTTTTTAGAATAATAATATTAGTATGTCCAAGTTTTGAAGATTGCTTGCAAATATTTTGAAGTTTTCGCACCAGAATTCTAATTACCATACCTGTTTTGTACCATTTCTCTTAAAAAGATTCCAAAAGGATTACTTGCCCTTCAGCTTTCTTTTTTCATACTTGTTCAAGACGTATTTTTTGATGTTATTTTGTATAAAAAACTTTTGGGAGCAACCTGTTCGAAAAATTGATAAAGAATAAGCGATTGAAGGATGAAAACAGAAGACTACAAGGAAAACTGTATGAACAAATATAATGAAACAAGGCTCTTACTTTGTAGTGGTATCCACGAAGTAAGAGCCTTGTTTTTTCTACTCATTTTTTATATCAGTCTTGATTTTCCGATGGAAAGGCACAGAAAATCTACTACAGAAGGTGTGATACCTCTAGGATTAACAAATTCTTTAAATTTCTGTGTACTACGTACAAGCCCTCTACTTTTGGCATGTGCCTCTAATTCAGCTCGAACTTGTATTGTATCCGGAGCCATTCTTTCTAAAGCATGTTCAGAATATTTACGAACATTGATTTCAAGTTTTTAAAACTCATTTATTGTAACTGTAAAATGTGGCTTGAATTTTACTTCGATTGTTTTGTTTTCTACGCCACCTTGGACATATAATGAGTCATTACGGGTATAGATTCGTTTCGCCGAATGCATCTTGGTTTCAAAGATGCATTTATTTTTATAATACAAATTTAATTCAACAGTTTCCTCGTAATAACACATAATCATTACTAATTCAAAACCTAATTTATCTATTTTATTATACCTATATGCACCTGCACCTGGAATAAAATAATCTTCTGGTTCACTCTCGAATATTTCTAATAATTCATATTCATCATATTGTATATTCAATTTAACAACTCCTTACGTGAATGGGCTCAATCCACTTTATTTATAATATTCACGATTTATTAGGTACAACGGAAACAACATCGCCATTATCATTCAATACGACTCTAACATCTTTCCCATCGTATTGCCATAGACCAGGTTTATTTCCAGGTTTTTTAGTAGCATGCTTAATTGTTTCTTCTACTACACTTGGTGTTACACCACGTGGATCAACTTTTTTTAATTCCTCCATGTATTCTTTTGATCCGAACGTGTAACCATTCCTTTCAGCTCTTTCGCGTGCACGCTTTGTAAGTTCTGCTCGAACCTGAATTGTATCAGGTGCCATCCTTTCAAGCGCATGTTCAGTATACTTACGCCCATCAATGACGCCGCCACCTCTTGGCATACTCCATCCAATCTCTTCAGTTACCTTTGATACTTTCCCTAAATCCTTCGCTTTTTGCTCTAACTCTCCATATTTACCAAATACTCGACCAATAACTTTAGGAGTGCCACCTACAACTGTAGAAACAGTTCCCCATACATAATCATTCGGCTCATATTTTCTGTCTGTGAAAAATTCTCTTCCATTTTATCTGGATCAACACGTACTTGCCTCAACTAATTTCCTTCCTTCACCTATATGTATAAAACTTCCAAATATAAGTATAGCAAATTGATAGAGTTGGTCCAGACATGATTCGTAAATGTGTACTTTTTAATATGTTAGCGGGCCCCATATTATTTAAATTAAGATGATTCAAGTCGGAGGAAGGCTCCTTAGGGTGTCTTTTCTTTATGAATAGAAAGCACGCCTATTTCCGTAGGTGTAGTAAATGATAACCCCTATTACCATTTATTTAAATATTTCTAAGTTGATATTATATAATTTAGATATATTTAAATTGTATTTTTATTATATAAGTAGTGCAAAAGAAGTTAGACTTTGTTATCATGTTCTACGAATTAAAATTATTTCAAGGAGGATTTTTTGTGTTTGGTATATTAAAAAAACAATGTCGATTCAATAAAATGTCGGCAATATCGTTAGGGATTTTTGTGTTTTATATGATTTTAAAGCAACTTATCGCACTAGTTTATTTCATTAGTGATGAACAGTTTGGCGGGATGAGCATTTCGTTTGACGCAATTGATTTGTTAGTTGTTCTAATAATTTATTTTTATTATCGTAGATCTAAAGAGCCTTTTACAAATCAAAATAATTTTACGATGAGTTTGCCAAAAAGCTTACTTTTAGGTCTAGTACTAACTGTAGTATGTAAATCCCTACCGCTGTTACTAGCAGACTTTATAAGTTTTCAGTCATCTAATCAAGTTGAATTAGAAAGCCAAGTAACGTTACCCATTTTAGTCTTCGCATTTTCTATTGCTCTAGTAGCACCCATTGGTGAAGAAATTGTCTATCGTGGTGTTATACAGCATGGAATTTTTAAAAATTCCTGGTTAGGTGTACTTGTTTCTTCAGCTATTTTTGCAGGTATGCATGTTAGTCTTCTTTCTTTAGAAACAATTCCATATTTCCTTTTGGGAATTGGTTTAGGTTGTACTTATAAGTTAACCGGGCGTTTATATGTGGGAATTATAATGCACATGATTAATAATTCGCTAGCAGTGATTGCTATTTATTATTTTTAACTAAAAGAATAAGAAAGAATATGCTACAGGTGAATATTAAGAAAATTAATTTGTTAATATCTTAACTCTATTTCAGACCGAACCGTCCGGTTTGAAATATTAATTCAAGTCAGAAGACACCTTTGGGTGTCTTTTTTTCTGCATTAAAAAGCCCACCTATTTTCCTAGGTAGGCCTTTTTTGATTTTGCATTAGCACGATGATATTATAAAAAAACTCCTTAATCCTCAAACTCCCTGATTGTTCTTCTTTAATATACTTAAGATGATTCTATATATACTAGTCTAAAGTACGAGCAGCTGCATAGAATGATCCAGAACCACCATTTCTGTGAGTAACTTTAAGCTTATATTTACCTTTTGGAAGAGTATTGTACGTATTTGTAAAACCCTTTCCTGCTGCTAACGATCCAGAACCAATAACATTACCTTTTGAGTCTTTTAAAGACCAATCAAGTGTACCTTTAGTATTGTTTGTCATATGAACTCTCATATCTGCTTTTTTTACATGCTCGAACGATACTTCTCTTTCACCATTTATCAGACTGAAATCATCTTTAAGTATTTGGGTACGTTGGATAATTGGTGCTGAATTTTTAGTATTATCTACACCTTCTGTACTTGCTGATGTTGCTCCAATCCCTCCAGTTAATACGATACCAGTTGTTAATGTTCCTACTACTAATTTCTTAAACATAATAAATCCCCCTTAAATATTTTTTATAACTTGCACCTTAAATGTATCACTTTTATATCTTTTGTAAATATTTTCAATTTATAGAAATATTTATTTAATTATTAACAATATTGGGATTGCATTTTATCAAATGGAAAATAGAGGGATTTACAATGATATGTAATAATGCATAATAAATCAAGCGAATATCATGATATACTCTCAAAGAGCTGATACAAAATTTCTTTAGATTGGAAAACTAAAGTCTTATCTACCTAAAAGGAAGGCGCCTTATGGCGTCTTTTTTCTATTTTCAAAAGGACCTGCTCAATTAATTCTTAAAAACATAAGGTAAAGTGAACCCATTAAAATCCATGGAATGAACCCTAGTTTTACCCTCTAATCTAAAGGAGGCACTATTGTTATGGGATATGGTGGTAGTTGCGGCGAAGGCTGCGGTTTCGCTGGAGGATTCGCTTTATTAGTTGTATTGTTTATTTTATTAATCATTATCGGATGCAGTTGCTTCTGCTAAAAAACTATTGGAAAAGGCACCCTTATATGGGCGCCTTTTTGTATATTAAAAACCTCCCTATTTCCGTAGGCAGGCTAAATGTGATTTTGCACAATTGAGTTATAGCAAAATCATTTATATTGAAAGTAATGAAAATTAACTTAGTAATCCTAATACCTTAATAATCTCAATTGTTTTATTATCTTTTATTTTAAAATAAAGCCTTTTCCCTATACGTTCACTAATTACAATATTTCCAAAGGCTAATTTACGCAAATGTTGTACAATCAAATCCTCTGTAATTCTTGTTTGCTTACTTAAATCAGAAACTGACAACGATCCATATGTAATCAATTTACAAACAATTGATAAGCGAGTAGAATTCCCTAATAACCCTAAAACTTTTATACTTTCGGTATAGAAACTAAAATCCATATGAAAAGCATGTAACAGATTTTCCAACCTCCTAAAATAAGATGAATATCAACCAAAATATCTTAACATAAAAATAGTAAAAAACACCCTAAAATATACCAATTATTCATTGAGAAAAATGATACTTGAATGGGAGTCCAATACATATTATTAAAATTAATGTGTATTGGACTTTCCATCCTCAATGAATGGAAAGTAGAGATGCTTCAATTATGTACCGATCTGGAGCGTCTCCTATATAGTCAAAAGGATAACAAGTTGTTAATGTTAATGTTGGCTCACTTTTTTCTACAATAACTGTTCGATCTTCTGAATCTGTTATCCAATGCTTGTTAATTTCATATGTATATGTTTTATTTTCATATTCCACGATAAGTTGGTCATTTTCCTTTAATTGACCAAGCTCGGTAAAAACAGTATCTCTATGTCCACTTAAAACTGTATGACCATTTCCGGATGGTGTAGTAGTTAAGTCACTAACAAACATACCTACACCCTTTTTTAATACTTTATCATCAGCTCCCCAATATATAGAGTATTTCTTTTGTATTTTAGGGATAATTAAATATGCTACTTTATCTCCTAACTGATGGTTTACCTTTGAAGCAGGAATTTGTACAGGTTTTTCTTGTAATGAAGTGTCAATCTTTGTCTCTGTCTCTGTTTGATTGATGTTTTGCGTTTCATTTTCTTTAGAAGGTGTGGAGGTCTCATATTGTTTAGCCTCGTTAGTTGTTAACGACTCTGCTGATTGTCTAGCACTATACCATTCTAGAAAATAATAGGAAAAGATAGTAAGTC